>JAJFBI010000366.1 GCA_020697385.1 Microvirga sp.
GGCGGCATCAAGCACGCTTGGCTGACATCCATCTTCGGTGTCGTTCTCTCTCTGGCCGCAGGCGGGCTTGGGGCCATGGCCCCCTCCATCGGCGTGCGGGCTCCCGCAGCCGTCGGCGTTCTTCTTCTCCTGGCGCTCGTCTTCTACTGAGCCGCGGGAGTTTTCACTGACACGAGACAAGAGCTTGATCTCAAGCCATTGACCAGATCGCAGGGGGGCTAAAATGCGGATCGCCGTTCTCTCCGAAACCGATGGAGCGGAGACCCGTGTTTCCGCCACCCCCGAGACGGTCAAGAAATACAAAACGCTCGGCGCGGACGTGGTCGTCCAGGCCGGCGCCGGCGCCACGGCCGGCATCACCGATGCCGAGTTTGAGGCCGCAGGCGCCTCTGTGGCGGCGAACGCCGCTGATACCATCAAGGATGCCGATGTCATCCTGAAGGTCCGCCGCCCGGCCGAGGGCGAACTGTCCGGTGCCAAGCCCGGCGCCCTCGTCATCGCCATCATGGATCCCTACGGCCAGGACGCTGCTCTCAAAGCCCTCGCCGATGCGCAGGTTGCCGCCTTCTCCATGGAGCTGATGCCCCGCATCACCCGTGCCCAGGTGATGGACGTGCTGTCCTCCCAGGCCAACCTCGCCGGCTACCGCGCCGTCATCGATGCCGTTGCCGAATACGGCCGCGCCATCCCGATGATGATGACCGCCGCCGGCACGGTGCCGGCCGCCCGCATCTTCGTCATGGGGGCGGGCGTCGCCGGCCTCCAGGCCGTCGCCACGGCTCGCCGCCTCGGCGCGGTGGTCACAGCCACGGACGTGCGCCCCGCCGCCAAGGAGCAGGTGGAGAGCCTCGGCGCCAAGTTCATCGCCGTGGAGGACGAAGAGTTCAAACAGGCCGAGACGGCGGGCGGCTACGCCAAGGAAATGTCGGCGGAGTACCGGGCCAAGCAGGCCGAGCTGGTGGCTGCTCACATCGCCAAGCAGGACATCGTCATCACAACGGCCCTGATCCCCGGCCGCCCGGCGCCCAAGCTCGTCACCCGCGCCATGGTCGAATCCATGAAGCCGGGCTCGGTGATCGTGGATCTGGCGGTGGAGCGCGGCGGCAATTGCGAGGCCGCGGCGCCCGGCCAGGTGGTGGAGCATAACGGCGTCAAGATCGTGGGCCACCTCAACGTACCGGGGCGCCTCGCCGCCACGGCCTCCAGCCTCTACGCGAAAAACATCTACGCCTTCGTCGAGACGCTGGTGGACAAAGAGACCAAGGAACTGGCCGTGAAATGGGACGACGAGCTGGTCAAGGCCACCTGCCTGACCCGCGACGGCGCCATCGTTCACACCGCCTTCCAGCCGACCGCTTAAAACCGTCCAGGGGAGGACATCATGGCACTCACGCCCGAACAGGCTGTCGAGCAGGCCCGAGCGGCGGCCGAAGCCGCCCGACGTGCCGCTGAATCGGCCCAGTCCATTGCCGACCAGCTGGCCGACACGGCAGGCCACGCCGCTGCGGTTGTCACCCATGGGGCGGTGGACCCCACGGTGTTTCGCTTGGCCATCTTCGTGCTGGCGATCTTCGTCGGCTACTATGTGGTCTGGCAGGTGACCCCGGCCCTGCACACGCCTCTCATGTCGGTCACCAACGCCATCTCGTCGGTGATCGTGGTCGGCGCGGTCCTGGCGGTGGGCGTCAACGTGGCGCCGAGCCTCGGCGAGGGGCCGATCTGGGCCCGGGCGCTCGGCTTCATCGGCCTCATTCTGGCGTCCATCAACATCTTCGGCGGCTTCCTGGTGACCCAGCGCATGCTCGCCATGTACCGCAAGAAGGGATGAGGCGATGTCGGCCAATCTAGCCTCGATCCTCTACCTCGTCTCGGGCGTCCTGTTCATCCTGGCCCTGCGGGGCCTGTCGCACCCCACCACGTCCCGCCAGGGCAATCTCTACGGCATGGTGGGCATGGGGATCGCCATCCTCACCACCCTGTTCGTCTCGCCCCCGAGCGGCTTCGGCGGCTGGGCGCTGGTGATCTTAGGGCTCGCCATCGGCGGCGGCATCGGCGCGGTGATCGCCCGGCGCGTGCCCATGACAGCCATGCCCCAGCTTGTCGCCGCCTTCCACTCCCTGGTGGGCCTCGCAGCGGTGCTGGTTGCGGCCGGTGCGCTTTATGCGCCACAGGCCTTCGGCATTGGGGCAGAGGGCACGATCCAAGGCGGTTCGCTGTTCGAGATGGCCTTGGGCGTCGCCATCGGAGCCATCACGTTCACGGGCTCCGTCATAGCGTTCCTGAAGCTTGACGGTCGCATGTCCGGCAAGCCGATCATGCTGCCGAGCCGCCACCTCATCAATATCGGCCTCGGCCTGCTGCTGCTCGTGCTGCTCGTGGCCTTCATCCGCACCGAGAGCCACGCGGCCTTCTGGCTGATCGTGCTGGTCTCCTTCGTGCTCGGCGTCACGCTCATCATCCCCATCGGCGGTGCCGACATGCCGGTGGTGGTGTCAATGCTCAATTCCTATTCGGGCTGGGCGGCGGCGGGCATCGGCTTCACCCTGGGCAACCTCGCGCTCATCATCACCGGCGCGCTGGTGGGCTCCTCGGGTGCGATCCTGTCCTACATCATGTGCAAGGGCATGAACCGCTCCTTCATCTCGGTGATCCTGGGCGGGTTCGGCGGCGAGACGGCCGGGGCTGCAGCGGGAGCGGTCGAGACCCGGCCCGTGAAGCAGGGCTCGGCGGATGACGCGGCCTTCATCATGAAGAATGCCGCCAAGGTCATCATCGTGCCGGGCTACGGCATGGCGGTGGCGCAGGCGCAGCATGCCTTGCGCGAAATGGCCGACGAACTGAAGGCCGAGGGCGTCGAGGTGAAGTATGCCATCCACCCGGTAGCCGGCCGCATGCCCGGCCACATGAACGTGCTGCTGGCGGAAGCCAACGTTCCTTATGACGAAGTGTTCGAGCTCGAGGACATCAACGGCGAGTTCGCCCAGGCGGATGTCGCTTTCGTCATCGGCGCCAACGACGTGACGAACCCGGCCGCCAAGACCGACCCGGCCTCGCCGATCTTCGGCATGCCGATCCTCGACGTGGAGCGGGCCAAGACCGTGCTGTTCATCAAGCGCGGCATGGGCTCCGGCTATGCGGGCGTGGAGAACGAGCTGTTCTTCCGCGACAACACCATGATGCTCTTCGGCGATGCCAAGAAAGTGGTCGACGATATTCTCAAGAACATCTGATCCTGCGGTCAGTAAAGCATTCGATGCCCGGCCTCGCGCTGGGCATTTTGTTTCTGGTGACATTCCCACTGTCATTCCGGGGCGAGCGATAGCGAGAGCCCGGAATCCATAACCGCTGACGTTGCCGGAAGAAGCGTAACGCTGTTCGTGCTTGATTGAGCCGTCGTGTTTATGGATTCCGGGCTCGCCTGCGGCGCCCCGGAATGACAGTGCAGGACCATGACGGGGGGCTAAAAATCTGCTTTAACGCCGTCTCTGTCGCGCCTTGCTCGGACGTCCCATGCCTTCCATCTCCCTTCGCACCGCTCTTCCCGCCGATCGGGGCACCGTCGTCGAGCTGATCCACCAGCTCAATGTCTTCGAGGCCGATCTCGTCGGTGACCGGCGGCGCGATTATGGCGCCGCCGAGGAATACTACGACGAGCTGATGCAGCGCCTGTCTCGCCGCAACGGCCGCATTATCCTGGCGGAGACTGAGGGGATCGTCGTTGCCGCCATGGGCTTTTCGCTCGATCAGGATGCGGCTTACGTGATCGACGAGGTGCGCAACCACGGCACCGTGACCGACCTGATCGTGCACAATGACTGGCGTGCGCGTGGCATCGGCCGGATGCTGCTCGCCGAGGCCGAGCGCCTGACGAAGGAGGCCGGTCACAAGCGCCTCGTCATCGGCGCCCTCGTGGCCAACGAGCGGGCCGAGCGCACCTACCGGGCCTTCGGCTTCGCGCCCTACGTGTCGATCCTGTCGAAGGAGTTGTGAGACGCCGGATAGGCCTCTTCCCATGACATCAGCATGGTCAGCTTCGGCCAGCGGGCGGGCCAGTCCTTCGCCATGATCCGCTCGCGGTAGGCATCCATCTTGTGCCCGAACACCGGTGTTGGTCTTACGATCAGGTTCAGCAGGTCGTCGACACCATAGGGCGCCATCACCTCAACCCTGCCTTCGATTGTGCGAGCCGCGATCGCGGTCGGCGTTTCGGCCCAATGGGC
>JAJFBI010000367.1 GCA_020697385.1 Microvirga sp.
GCGCGGCCATGTCCATCGGTCGTGTATCCTCCTTCCTCGACATCTACATCGAACGCGATCTGAACAGCGGCGTTCTCGATGAGGTGGGCGCCCAGGAACTCATCGACCAGCTCGTTCAGAAGCTCCGTATCGTGCGCTTCCTGCGCACGCCCGACTACGATGCGCTGTTCTCGGGCGATCCCTATTGGGCGACCGAGTGCGTCGGTGGCATGGACCTCAATGGTCGGCCCCTGGTGACGCGGACAAGCTTCCGCATGTTGCACACGCTGACGAATCTCGGCCCAGCTCCAGAGCCGAATATGACGGTGCTCTGGTCGAAGCAGCTCCCTGATGGCTTCAAGCGCTACTGCATCAAGGTTTCGGCAGAGACGTCATCCATCCAGTACGAGAACGACGACCTCATGCGCCCGTACTGGGGCGACGATTACGGCATCGCCTGCTGCGTATCGGCCATGCGCATCGGCAACCAGATGCAGTTCTTCGGAGCCCGGGTGAACCTTGCCAAGTGCCTGCTTTACGCCATCAATGGTGGTCGGGACGAGGTGAGTGGCGATCAAGTCGGTCCGGCGGCAGCGCCCGTGACTGCCGATGTTCTCGAGTATGATGACGTCATGGCGAGGTTCGATGTCATGATGGAGTGGCTGGCGCAGACCTATGTCCATGCCATGAACTGCATCCACTACATGCACGACAAGTACTACTACGAGCGCCTGGAGATGGCGCTCCATGACCAGCAGATCCTGCGCACGATGGCATTCGGCATCGCCGGTCTGTCGGTGGTGGCCGATAGCCTTTCCGCGATCAAACATACGACGGTCAAACCAATCCGCCGTGACGACGGGCTGATCGTCTCCTACGAGATCACGGGCAATTACCCGCAGTACGGCAACAACGATGACCGGGTCGACAGCATCGCGGCCGACCTCGTCTCAACTTTCATGAAGAAGATCCGCAAGCACCCGACTTATCGCAACGCGGTCCATACCCAGTCGGTGCTCACCATCACGAGCAATGTCGTCTACGGCAGGAACACGGGCGACACGCCGGATGGGCGCAAGGCCGGCGAGCCCTTTGCCCCAGGCGCCAATCCGATGCATGGCCGTGACAGCCATGGATGGCTTGCCTCGTGCCTGTCGGTCGCCAAGCTGCCCTACGCGGATGCGCAGGACGGCATCAGCTACACCGTGTCGATCACACCAAGCTTCAATCGGCAGGATCAGGGCGAGAAGATCACCCAGGCGGTGAAGGTCATGGACACCTATTGCGGTCAGGGCGGGTTCCACATGAACCTCAACGTGCTCAACCGCGATACGCTGGTCGATGCAATGGAACATCCGGACAAGTACCCGCAGCTGACAATCCGGGTCTCGGGCTATGCGGTCAACTTCGTCCGTCTCACCCGGGAGCAACAGATGGACGTCATCAGCCGGACCTTCCACGGCGAGTGAGGCTTGACATCATGGCCGACGAACCTTGGGCACACAGCCGGTACGATCTGCAACAGGCGCGATCTCCGGACGCTCCGGAGACCGACACCTTCAATGATCCGCGGGGCGACTTCGGATGGATCCACTCCTATGAGACTGGATCCACCCTCGACGGACCTGGCATCCGGGTTGTTGTGTTCATGAGTGGCTGCCTGCTGCGGTGCCTGTACTGCCACAACCCTGACACATGGCACCTCAAGGACGGCACGCGCGTCTCTCTCGAGCGCGCCAAAACCGCGCTTCAGGCTTATGCCGCCCCACTGCGAGCCATGGATGGTGGCCTGACCATCTCGGGCGGAGAACCGCTGGTCCAACTGCACTTCACCAAGCGGCTCTTTGCAGCGGCTAAGGGAATGGGTCTCCATACGGCGCTGGACACGTCGGGATTTCTCGGAGCCCGGGCCGACGACGAGTATCTGCGCCATGTCGATCTCGTGCTGCTCGACATCAAATCCTGGGACCCGGAGACCTATCGCCGGACCACAGGGCAGGACATCCGTCCGACCATTCAATTCGCGGAGCGCCTGGCCGCTCTCGGCAAACCGGTCTGGGTGCGGTTCGTGCTGGTTCCGGGCCTGACCGATGACCCTGCCAATGTCGAGGGCATCGCCCGTTTTGTCGCTCCCATGCGCAACGTGGAGTGGGTGGAAGTCCTGCCGTTCCATCAGATGGGCACGTTCAAATGGAAGGCCATGGGCCTGAATTACGAGCTTTCCGACACATCATCCCCCTCCCCTGATCTGGTGGCACGGGTGATCGGTCAATTCCGTGAGGCCGGTTGTCGCACAAGATGAGGGGAACCGATGCTCGATTTTCTCCGCACACTGCTTGAAGCCTCGCCCCTGCTGGCGCTGTTCCTCGCCATCGCCACCGGCTATGCGATCGGGCAGATTTCGTTCGCTGGGGTTTCGTTCGGCGCCGGCGCCGTGCTGCTCACCGGTCTCATTATCGGCGCCTTCGCCCCGAAGGCAGCGCCGCCCGGTTTGGTTGGCACGCTCGGTCTCGTGATGTTCGTCTACGGCGTCGGCATTCAATTCGGACCGCAGTTCTTCACAAGTCTGCGTGGCCCCGGCCTCAAGTACATCGCCCTTACAACCGTGGCCGTGATCGCCTCGCTCCTCGTTGCGATGTCCCTTGCTTCTCCTCTCGGCATTTCGCTGGCAACGGCGGCCGGGTTGTTCGCTGGTTCCGGCACAAGCACGCCGACCCTGCAGGCGGCACTGGCGGCTGCGGGCAACCAGGATCCCGCAATCGGCTATTCTGTATCCTATCCATTCGGTGTCATCGGACCGATCGTTCTGATGACAATAATGACAGCTTTGGTCAAACCCAAGCTCAATCCACCGCCCCAGAGCCTTCGTGTCGCGGAGTTGACACTCGAGCATGGAACCCGGGGTCGAACCGTCGGAGAACTGTCTGTCAACCTGCCTGCCGACGTGAAGATCGTTGCGGTCCGCCACAATCACGTCAACATGCCGGCGACAGCCGAGACCATCTTGCAGGAGGGTGACGGGCTCCTGGTGACTGGCAGCCCTGCAAGCATCGAACAGGCCAAGGCGTCGGTCGGGCGAGAGGAGCCAGGACGCCTGAGCCGCGATCGTTCAAGTTACGATGCCGTGCGGGTCTATGTTTCGAAGGCGGCCTTCATCGGCAAACCATTGCGGGACATTTCTCTGCCTGATTTCCCTGTGGTGATATCGCATGTGCGCCGGGGTGACCTGGAGTTGATTGCCACACCCGATCTGACACTCGAGTTCGGAGATCGCCTCGTTGCCCTCATCCCGGCCGGCCGGCAAGCCGAAGTCAGGCGGTACTTCGGCGACAGCATCAAGGGCAACGCCGAACTGTCCTTCGTCTCGATCGGAGTTGGGATCGCACTTGGGCTGCTGTTGGGCATGATCCCGGTCCCCCTGCCGGGAGGCGGCACCTGCAGTCTGGGTGTGGCAGGCGGACCGCTCGTCATGGCACTGGTCCTGGGCTGGCTGGGCCGGACCGGCCCGATCGGCTGGGGTATACCGGTGGTCGCGAACCTGGTTCTGCGAAACCTGGGCTTGGCGGTGTTCATCGGATCGGTCGCGATTGGCGCAGGAAGTCCCTTCGTTCAGACTGTCGCCACCAATGGAATCCAGATCCTCCTCGGAGGCGCCGCAGTCCTGCTTACCCTGGTGCTGATCGTCTTAGGCGGTGGCTACCTGCTCCGTATCCCGTTCGATGACCTGCTCGGTGTCTGTGCCGGGTCGACTGGCAATCCGGCCATTTTGGCCACGGCAAGTCGCCTGGCACCTACGGATCGGACCGACCTCGGCTACGCCATCTGCTTCCCGAGCATAACCGTCGTCAAGATCATCGCCGTTCAGGTGCTGCTGAATTGAGAAACAATACACAGCTTAACCATTGGTGCTGCCCTGCAACACTGACAAGAATTACATAGGGTTGGTCATGGCGAACGCACGCAAGACTTGACCGTTTTCCGACGTCCTGTCCAAATCCCGAACAGGTTCTATGAGCTGGTCGGGGGCGTTCGCCATGGTGTCTATTCGAACTTTGTTGCTTGGATGCGCGGCGATCATGACCGGCGGAGCACAGGCCGCCGACCTGCCGGTGGCCAAGGCGGCTCCTGTCGACTATGTCCGGATCTGCTCCACCTATGGCACCGGCTTCTTCTACATCCCAGGCACCGAGACCTGCCTCCGTGTCAGCGGCCGAGTTCGCGCCGAATACCTCTACCTTGA
>JAJFBI010000015.1 GCA_020697385.1 Microvirga sp.
ACGGCATTGGAGAGCTTCTTCACGCGGGTGACGCTCTCCAGCACCTTCACCGAATGCCCGTGGGCGGTGTCGACCACCACCACGTCGCAGCCCGCATCGATGAGGCGCTCGGCGCGCTCGAAGCCCTGCTCGCCCGTGGTGGTGGCGGCAGCGACCAGGAGGCGACCTTGAGAATCCTTGGCGGCGTTCGGGTAGGCCACCTGCTTCTCGATGTCCTTGACCGTGATCAGGCCGATGCAGCGGAAGTGATCGTCGACGACGAGGAGCTTCTCGATGCGGAACTGGTGCAGGAGGTGGCGGGCCTCGTCCTGGCTCACGCCCTCGCGAACCGTGATGAGCCGATCCTTGGTCATCAGTTCCGAGACCTTCTGGCCCGGATTGCTGGCAAAGCGCACGTCGCGGTTGGTCAGGATGCCGACGAGCTTGCCCTTGGCGCCCGCGGGTCCGCGCTCGACCACCGGAATGCCCGAGATGCCGTGATGCTTCATCATGGCCAGCGCATCAGCCAGGGTCTCGTCCGGGAAGATGGTGATCGGGTTCATCACCATGCCGGACTCGTAGCGTTTCACGAGGCGCACCTGCTCGGCCTGGGCTTCGGGCTCGAGGTTGCGGTGGATGACGCCGAGGCCGCCGTTCTGGGCCATGGCGATGGCCATGCGGGCTTCCGTCACCGTGTCCATGGCGGACGCGATGATCGGCATGTTGAGGCGGATGGTCTTGGTCAGCTTGGTGGCCACGTCGACGTCGCCGGGCATCACCTCGGAGCGGCCGGGCCGGAGCAGCACGTCATCGAAGGTCAGTCCATCGATGATCTTATCGGCGAATACAGAGGCCATGAACCAACTCCATTAGGGGTGCGCGGATGCGGTAATAACGCTTTGGCGAGTTGGCACGGGTCCGTAGCACGGCGTTGTGCTTTCGCAAAGCGTTGAGAAACGCATCCCCAGAAGATCTGCAATGCGCGGCTTGGGCCTTTGCAAGAGGGTTGCCGAGCGCTAAGTCCGGCGGTCATGCGTCAATCCCGCCTTCTCCCGCTGATCATCGCGACGGCCCTGTTCATGGAGAACATGGATTCGACCGTGATCTCCACCTCCCTGCCGATGATTGCGCAGGACCTGGGGACGCAACCCATTGCCCTCAAGCTGGCGCTGACCTCCTACCTGGTGAGTCTCGCGATCTTCATCCCGATATCGGGCTGGATGGCCGACAAGTACGGGGCCCGGACCATTTTCACCGCCGCCATCGGGGTGTTCATGGCGGGCTCGCTGGCCTGCGCCTGGGCCAATTCCCTCGAATGGTTCGTGTTCTCCCGCTTCGTCCAGGGAGCGGGCGGAGCCATGATGGTGCCGGTGGGGCGCCTCGTGCTCCTGCGCAGCGTCGCCCGCAGCGAGGTGGTGCAGGCGCTGGCGACCCTCACGATCCCCGCCCTCATCGGGCCCATCATTGGGCCGCCGCTCGGAGGCTTCATCACCGAGTATTTTCACTGGCGCTGGATCTTCTTCATCAACATCCCCATCGGGATCATCGGCATCGTGTGTGCCGTGAAGTTCGTTCCGAACATCAAGGAAGACGACACGCCGCCGCTGGATCTCATTGGTTTTCTGCTGACCGGCGTTGGTTTCTCCCTGCTGATGCTCGGCTTCTCCACCACCGGGCAGCATCTCGTCCCGGCTGAAATCTCCATCGGCTGCATGGCCATCGGCGCCATCAGCCTGGCTCTCTATATCTTTCACGCAAGGCGCACCCCCTACCCGGTCCTCCATCTGAGCCTGCTCAAGGTGCCGACCTTTCGCGTCAGCGTCGTCGGCGGCTCGCTCTTCCGCATCGGCATCGGGGCGATCCCGTTCCTGCTGCCGCTGATGCTGCAGGTGGGCTTCGGCCTGGGGCCGTTGGCCTCCGGCTCGCTCACCTTCATCGCGGCCGTGGGCGCGCTGTTCATGAAGACCATGGCCAAGCGCATTCTCGAGCGCACGGGCTTCCGCAGGCTGCTCACCATCAACGCTTTCATCGGGGCGGCTTTTGTTGCGGCCAACGGGTTCTTCACCCCCGAGACGCCGCACTGGCTCATCATGGTCATCCTGCTGGTCGGCGGCTGCTTCCGCTCGCTGCAGTTCACCAGCCTGAACGCCATCGGCTACGCTGAGATCTCCAATCGCGAGATGAGCTACGCCACGAGTCTGGGAAGCGCTATCCAGCAGGTCTCGCTCAGCATCGGTGTGGCGTTCGGCGCCTTCGTGCTGGAAATGGCCTCCAGCATGGACGGCACGCCCGGGATCACGGCGGCCGATTTCGGCCCGGCCTTCTGGGCGGTTGCCACCATCTCGGCATTGTCGGGCTTCGTCTTCCTGCGCCTTTCTCCCACCGCCGGGGCCGAAATGTCGGGGCACAGAGCCGTGGAGCGCAAACCGGCCGCGACCGGCCTGGGCGACGGCACTACAAATCTCGGTGAGGAGGTAGAACGGCGATAGGATTGCTTTACCATGCCTCCAGGATCAGGAGGCCATCATGGATCAGCGCATCATCGACCTCTACGACGACTTCACCCATGGCGGCATGAGCCGCCGCTCTTTCCTCGACAAGCTCGCGGCTCTGGCCGGCAGCGCGGCCGGTGCCGCGGCCATCCTGCCGATCCTGCAGAACAATTATGCCCATGCGCAGACTGTGCCTGAGACCGATCCGCGGATCACGGCCGAGACCGTTGACATTCCCGGCGGGCAGCCCGGCCTCAAGGGCTATCTGGTCAAGCCGAAGGATGCTTCGGCCAAGCTCCCGACCGTGATCGTCATCCATGAGAACCGCGGCCTGAACCCGCACATCAAGGACGTGACTCGGCGCATGGCCACGGAAGGCTTCGTCGCCCTCGGTGTGGACTATCTCTCCCCCATGGGCGGCACGCCCGCCGATGAGGACAAGGGCCGCGAGATGATCGGCCAACTGAAGCAGCCGGACGTGATCGCCAACGGTAAGGCCGCGGTGGCCTACTTGAAGGGCCGCCCGGACGGCAACGGCAAGGTCGGAGCCATCGGGTTCTGCTGGGGCGGAGGCGCGGTGAACAACCTCGCGGTCAACGAACAGAGCCTGAGTGCGGGCGTGGCCTATTACGGCGGTCAGCCGAAGGCCGAGGACGTGCCGAAGATCCAGGCCGCCATGATGATGCACTATGCAAGCCTCGACGAGCGCATCAACGCCGGCATCTCGGCCTATGAGGCAGCGCTGAAGCAGGCGGGCAAGACATACGAGATCCACATGTACGAGGGCGTCAACCACGCGTTCAACAACGACACCAACGCAGCGCGCTACGACAGGACGGCTGCCGATCAGGCGTGGCAGCGGACGGTGGCGTTCTTGAAGAAGAATTTGGGTTGAAGCCACCCACTGTCATTCCGGGGCGCCAAAGGCGAGCCCGGAATCCATAACCGCTAACGGTGTAAGAAGAGGCGCGACACTGATCGTCTTCTGGGGGCAGCGTCGTGTTTATGGATTCCGGGCTCCGCTACGCGGCCCCGGAATGACAGCGGAAGCGAGGCTCAATCCTCGAACGCCTCAACCTGCACCCGCTTGCCCACCATGAAGGCGTCGGCCACGAGGCGGAACGGGGCGTCGTCGACCTCTGAATGGCCGATGGTCAAAAGGGCGTCGAAGCGCCGGTAGATGCCTTGGTACTCGGCGGGCTCCTCCTGCACCATCAGCCGTCCGCCGATCTCCAGGCAGCTGCCGCCATGGGTGAGCTTGAGGGTCAGGCCGGCCTCGGTCTCAACCTCTATGTCCCAGGTCTGCGGACCGGTCTGGCGCCAGTCGAACACGGCCTGGAGATCGCCCTGCCCGTGGCTCATTGAGAAGGTGAGGCTCGCGGCGATCGGTGCATCGCGGTTGGCCGGGAACTCCAGGGTCGACGACTTGATGAAGACCGGCTCCGGCATGATGCGGGTCACGATGGAGAGCGCGTTGATGCCGGGATCGAACACCCCGAAGCCGCCCGCCTCCCAGATCCATTGCTGGCCTGGATGCCAGTGGCGCACATCCTCTTTCCAAGTGACCTGAAGACGCTTGATCGACCAGCCGGCGAGGGCCTTCTTGGCCTCCTCGACGGCCTTGTTGTACTGGGCGTGCCAGGTGGTGAAGACCACCTTGCCCATTTTCGCGGCGAGCGCCCGCAGGTCCTCGAGTTCGCTCAAGGTGGCGGCCGGGGGCTTTTCCAGCAGCACGCTCTTGCCGGCGAGCAGCGCCTCGCGGGCGATCTGATGCCGAACCTGCGGCGGCGTGCAGATCGAGACCGCATCCAGCTCCGGCAGCTTCAGAAGCTCGCGGTAGTCCTGGAAGGTGTATTTCGCGTCCTCATGCGAGAGACCGCGCGTGCTCGACACGGCGAGAAGCTCGAAGTCGGGATTGGCCTTGATCACAGGCAGATGCTGATCCTGCGCGATTTTGCCGAGGCCGATGATACCGATGCGGTGCACTGTCATGGGCGAGGTTCCTTCCATCCGGAGGCTTTAGCGGAAAGCCTGTCTCAAGCGGAAGGTGTCTCGTCCGCCCGTCCCCGGAAACCGGTGGCCATCACATAGAGTTCCGCGGAATCGGCCCGGCTCGCGGCCGGCTTCACATGGCGGACCACGGCAAAGTCGCGTTTGAGGTCGGCAAGAAGCTGGTTCTCGGTGCCGCCCTGGAACACCTTGGCGATGAAGGCGCCGCCGGGCGCCAGGATCTCGCGGGCGAAGTAGATCGCCGCCTCGGCGAGGCCGATGATGCGCAGGTGATCGGTCTTCTTGTGGCCGGTGGTGTTGGCCGCCATGTCGGACATCACCACGTCGGCGGGCCCGCCCAGCATCTCGATCAGCCGTCCTGGAGCGCTCTCGTCCAGGAAGTCGAGTTCGATGAACTCGACGCCCGGCATCGGATCGATGGGCAGGAGGTCGATGCCGACCACCTTGCCCTTGGCGCCCACCACCCTGGCGGCGATCTGGGACCAGCCGCCTGGCGCGGCGCCGAGATCGACCACCCGCTGGCCGGGCTTAAGGATGCGGTACTTCTCGTCGATCTCCAGCAGCTTGTAGGCCGCGCGGGAGCGGTAGCCCTCGCGCTTGGCGCGGGCGACGTAAGGATCGTTGAGCTGGCGCTCCAGCCATTTCTGGGAAGAGAGGGACCGCTTATTTGCGGTTTTCACGCGCTGCTTGAGATTGCGGACACCCGAACCGGACCCCGAACTGGACTTGGCACTCACCTTGGGCTGCCCCCTCGCCACACGGAATCCTCTCGCATCATGTTCATCAAAATTCCTTCGCGCAGTCCACGATCCGCGATGCGCAGGCGCTCCGACGGGAAGGCCCGGCGTATCGCTTCCAAAATGGCGCAGCCGGCCAGAACCAGATCGGCCCGTTCCTTGCCGATACAAGGGTTCGCGGCCCGCTGACTGAAATCCGAATGCAGCAGACGATCCATCACCGTCGAGATCTCGCCGTTGCGCATCCACATCCCGTCGACCCGGCGCCGGTCGTAGCGCGCCAGCCCTAAGTGAATGCCCCCGACCGTGGTGACGGTTCCCGAGGTTCCGAGCAGATGGAAGTTGTGGGCGCGCCCGGCCTGGGCGGCCACGAGGGCGAAGTCCATGAGAAGCTCGGACACCTCCTCGACCATACCCTCAAAAATCTTCGGGGTGACGTCGATGCCGCCGTGACGCTCGGCAAGCGTCACCACGCCGACGGGCAGCGAATCCCACGCCCGGATGCGCTTGCAGGGATCCGCGAAGGCATGCGGCGCCCGGCCGTCGAGCCAAGCGATTTCCGTGGAGCCGCCGCCGATGTCGAAGATGATGACGGACTGGGCCTTGGGATCGACGAGCGACGCGCAGCCGGTGACGGCGAGATAGGCCTCCGTCTTGCGGTCGACGATCTCGAGGTCGAGGTCGAGATCCTCGCGGACACGCTCGATGAAGGCGGGACCGTTCTCGGCGAGGCGGCAAGCCTCTGTTGCGACGAGGCGCGCGCGCCTCACGTCCTTGGCTGCCATCTTCTCGCGGCACACGCGCAGGGCATCGAGGGTGCGGTCGATGGCCCCATCGCTGAGCCGGTTGCCGAGACCGAGCCCCTCGCCCAGCCGCACGATCCGCGAGAATGCATCCACGACCCGGAAGCCGAAATGCGCAGGCTCCGCAATGAGAAGGCGGCAATTGTTCGTGCCGAGATCGAGCGCTGCATAGCTTCTCGAGGAGCGACGCCGCGTCTCCATTCGGGCCATGGGCGCAGGACCGTCGGAAGCCCAGGAGGCACCGTTGGCCGAGCCGTTGATCGGTTCGGCAAGCCGGTCGCCTTCTGCTGTCACGTCCGCTTTGACGGTCAAAACTCAAGTCCCCGCGGCACTGGTTCGAGCGCCTGTTTGATCAAGAGAGTAACCATCGCCCCACCCTCCTGCCAAGGGTGCACCCTGGAGTTTATGGTTTTGCCTCCAAGGAGGTATCAGATCGCAAGGCCGCGGAAGCGCTCCGTGAGGCCGCTCAAAACGTCCGCGCCCACATTGGCGATCGCCACCCGCAGATGCCCTTCCTGACCGGGCCCGAAATAGCTTCCGGGCAGGCACAGAACGCCTCGCTCCGTCGCCAGCTTCTCGGCCACCTGCTGCGCTTTTGCGCCGGAAAAGGGATGGCGCACATAAGCGAAATAGGCGCCTGCCGACTCGATTGTCCATTCCGGCAACGGCGCGAGCGCGTCCTGAAAAACCTGTGCACGGCGGTTGATCTCGGCCCGGTTGCCCTCGCGCCAGTCGCGCAAGCCATCGATGGCCCAGGGCAGCGCGCCTTGAGCGGTGCGTGGCGCGCAGATCTGGATGCAGTCGAGAATCTTGGCAATCTGCTCGATGAGTGTTGCATCGGCCGTGATCGCCCCGGTCCGGTGGCCCGGAATCGCGTAGGACTTCGAAAAGGAATAGAGCTGAATGACGGTATCGCGCCATTCCTCGGACGTGAAGAGCCCATGGGCGCGGTTCATGCCTTGCGGCAGAAAATCCCGGTATGTCTCGTCGATCACGAGATAAATGCCTCGCTTGGCGCAAAGCTGCGCGAAGCTCTCGATCACATGCGCCGGATAGACGGCGCCAGTGGGGTTGTTCGGCGTGACGAGCACGATGGCCCTGACCTTCTCGTCGATCAGCGCTTCCGCATCCTCGACGCGGGGCACAAAGCCGTTCTCCGCCCGGCACGGCAGCGGACGCGGCTCGATGCCCAGCATGTCGAGCGTCATCTGGTGATTGAAATACCAGGGGGTGGGCAGCAGCACCGCCTCGCCGCGATGGGCCAGCAGCATCATGGCAGCGAAGAACGCCATGTTGCAGCCGGCCGTCACCGCTGTGTCCTCCGGCGCGATACGGCCTTCGTAGATGCGGGACAACTCGGCTGCGTAGGCCTGTCTCAGCGGCGCATCGCCGTTGATGGGGCCGTATTGCGAACCTGCAGCCGCGCCCGCGATGGCGGCCATCCGATCGAGTAGCTCCGCATGGGGCGCATTGCCCGGCACCGCCTGGGAGAGGTTGATCAGCGGCCCATACGACCCATCATAGCGCTTGGTCCAGGCCTGCGCCTCCGGGATCGGAGGGCTGCCGACATCGGCGACCAGGGGGTTGATGGGATGGGCAGGACCGCTCGTCATGAAACCGCTCGACTTGGCAAAATGAGAAAGGGCAGGACGCCCGGTGAGCCTTCACCGGAATCGCCTGCCCTGCAAGGTGTGTTTGGCCTCATCTATCGTCATGGCCGCACTTGTTGCGGCCATCCACGTCTTAGGAACCACAGCGGTGGAAAGACGTGGATCCCCGGGACAAGCCCGGGGATGACGGGTGATGTAGAAGGACCATTAATCCTTCGCGCGCTCCACGTAGGAGCCGTCTTCCGTCATGATGACCACGCGGGTGCCGGCCTGGATGTGGGGCGGCACCAGGGTGCGCACGCCGTTCGACAGCATCGCGGGCTTGTAGGACGAAGAGGCCGTCTGACCCTTCACCACCGGCTCGGTCTCGGTGATCTCGAGGGTTACGCGGGCCGGCAGCTCGATGGCGATGGCGATGCCGTTGTGGATCGAGAGCATCACGGCCATGCTTTCCTGGAGGTAGGCCTTCTGGTCGCCGATGATGTCCTCCGGAACCACGACCTGATCGTAGTTTTCCGGGTTCATGAAGTGGTAGCCCTCGCCATCCTGATACAGGAAGGTGTGCTCGCGGTCCTCGACGAAAGCGCGCTCGACCTGCTCGGTGGTGCGGTAGCGCTCGGAGACCTTCACGCCATCCGAAATACGGCGCATGTCGAGCTGGGTGACCGGCGTGCCCTTGCCGGGGTGGATGTTCTGGGCGGTGAGGACCACATACAGCTTGCCGTCCATATCGACGACGTTGCCTTTGCGGAGCGTAGAGGCGATGACCTTCACGGGAGGCTTTCCTTGTGAGAGATAGGGGCGCGTCGTGAGGGTCGGGTCGCCCGAGCCCCAGTGGCACCGAAAATGCTTTCGGTGCCGCAAGTAGCCTATCTTGGCGCAAATCGCCAGTCTGACCTTAACGAGCCCTTTGGAATGGATAAGCCTATCGCCGCTCCCTCGCCTTGGTGGACACCCCATGTCCACGCCGACCGCCGTCCCTTCCTCATGGGCCGGAACCGGATTCAGGCGGCTCTGCGCGGCTTTTTCGCGGATCGGGACTTCGTGGAGGTCGACACCGCCACGCTCCAGACCTCACCGGGCAACGAAGCCCACCTCCACGCCTTCGCTACGGAGGCCATCGGCCTCGACGGGTCGCGGGCGCCCCTCTACCTCCACACCTCGCCGGAATTCGCCTGCAAGAAGCTGCTCGCTGCGGGCGAGCCCCGGATCGCGTGCTTCGCCCATGTCTACCGCAACCGGGAGCGCGGCCCCCTGCACCATCCGGAATTCACCATGCTCGAATGGTACCGGGCGGGCGAGAGCTACGAGATTCTGATGAAGGATTGCGGGGAGATCCTGGGCTTGGCCGCCGAGACGGCCGGCACCCGCACCCTTACCTATCGCGGCCGCGAGATCGACCCATTCCAGATGCCGGAACGCCTGAGCGTGGCTGAAGCCTTCGAGCGCTTCGCCGGCATCGATCTGCTCGCCTCGATTGATCGCAACGGCGAAACCGACCGGGAGCACCTGGCTGCCAGGCTCAAAGCGGCGGGACTGCGGGTGGCGGAGGACGACACCTGGGCGGACCTGTTCAGCCGCGTCATCGTGGAGCGGGTCGAACCCAATCTCGGCCTCGGGCGCGCCACGATCCTGGACGAGTACCCGGTCGCGGAAGCGGCGCTCGCCCGCCCGACCGCCCGCGACCCGCGGGTGGCGGAGCGGTTCGAGCTCTATGCCTGCGGGGTCGAACTCGCCAATGCCTTCGGTGAATTGACCGACGCCGCCGAGCAGCGCCGCCGCTTCGAAGGAGAGATGGCCGAGAAGATGCGGGTCTATGGAGAAAGCTACCCCGTAGATGAGGATTTTCTGGCCGCGCTCGCCCACATGCCGGAGGCCAGCGGCATCGCGCTCGGCTTCGACCGGCTGGTGATGCTCGCCACCGGCGCCTCCCGCATCGACCAGGTGCTTTGGGCACCTGTGCCGGAGACGGGCCGATGAACGCCATGCGCCCACTCCGCACCCCGGCCGAACTGGTCGAAGCCGACCTCGTCGCGCCCGAACAAATCGCGGGTATCGAGGCGGTCGCTGAGCGTTATGCCGTCGCCATCAGCCCTGCCATGGCTGCTCTCATCGATCCCAAGAACCCGAACGATCCCATCGCCCGCCAGTTCGTGCCCGATGCGGCGGAGCTGACCACCACGCCTGAGGAGCGGGACGATCCCATCGGCGATCTGGCCCACAGCCCTGTCGAGGGCATCGTCCACCGCTATCCCGACCGGGTGCTGCTGAAGGCGGTGCATGTCTGTCCGGTTTATTGCCGCTTCTGCTTCCGCCGCGAGATGGTGGGGCCACAAGGGCTCGGCACCCTCTCGACGGAGGCCATGGACAAGGCCTTCGCTTATATCGCGGCTCATCCCGAGATCTGGGAGGTGATCCTCACCGGCGGCGACCCGCTTGTGCTCTCCCCGCGTCGCCTTGCCGAGATCATGCAGCGGCTGTCCGCCATCGAACACGTCAAAATCGTCCGCTTCCACACCCGCGTGCCCGTGGTGGAGCCGGAGCGGATCGACGAAGCGCTCATCGCAGCTCTGAAGGCGAGCGGCAAGACGGCCTATGTGGCGCTCCACGCCAACCATCCGCGCGAGCTGACCCCTGAGGCGCGGGCAGCCTGCGCCCGGCTGGTGGATTCAGGCATCGTGATGATCAGCCAGTCGGTGCTTTTGAGGGGCGTCAACGACGATCCCGACACGCTGGCCGCGCTGATGCGCGCCTTCGTGGAAAACCGGATCAAACCCTATTACCTGCACCACCCTGATCTCGCACCTGGCACGAGCCATTTTCGCCTCTCCATCGAGGAGGGCCGCGCGCTCGTGGCGACTTTACGCGGTCGGATCTCGGGCCTGTGCCAGCCCACCTACATCCTCGACATTCCGGGCGGCCACGGGAAGGCGGTGATCGGACCGGATGCCCTCCGGGAGAATGGAGGCTGCCACACCGTCTCGGACTTCAGGGGCGGCGAGCACGCCTACCCACCATCGGAGTGAGGTCGCCAATCTCGGTGCCGGTCGCAAACTGAGATAAGATCGCCATCGAGAATACTCAGAGCTGGATTCTGACGATGGCGAAGGATGCTGCCGACCCTGGCGAACGTGACGAGCAGCGCCTCGACTCCACTTTCCGCAACGGCTCCATCACCGCCATCGGCGTCGTCGTTGGTTTTTCCTTGGGCTTCCTGAGCCGTTGGGCCGCGCTCCCCGGCGAATGGGAGCACGCGGATCTCATCTCGGTGGGCCTGATCACCCTGGGCCTTGCCCTGCAGGTCAAGTCGCTGGCCGACCTGCTGCATGTGTCCTCGCTGCAGCTCAAGCGGTACAATCGCTCGGTCCGATTTTTTCTGACCGGGCTGACCCTCGTCGGCGTCGGCGTGGTGTTGGCCGTCTTCGCCGATCTTCTCGGCTTCGGTGGGATCGTTCTTCAGAGTTGAGAGCTCAATCGAAGCCAGGCTTGCCGCTGCGTCCCTTCTTGATATCCGACCGGCGGCCTTTCGCCTCCAGCCTGCGCTTCTTTGACGCCAGGGTCGGCCGCGTGGGCCGGCGCGGCTTGGGCCGCTCGGTGGCCTGACGGATCAGCTCCACAAGGCGCTCTACCGCATCCTCGCGATTGCGATCCTGCGAGCGGAAGCGCTGTGCGGTGATGATCAGCACGCCGTCATTGGTCATGCGACTGCCGGCAAGCCGCTCCAGCTTTTCCTTCACGTAGTCCGGCAGCGAAGGCGAATTGCGTACATCGAAGCGCAGCTGGACGGCGGTTTCCACCTTGTTGACGTTCTGCCCGCCCGGACCCGAGGCCCGGATGAAGCTCTCCTGGAGTTCCGCTTCATCGAGCGCGATGGAGTTCGTCACCTGGATCATGGGGCCTCTAGCGGAACGCGAACAAAGACAAGTGGAGTACCTTGGCCGGAATCCAATGCAAGCTTATCCGGCGCTTGTCGAGCATACCGGCAGGCTTTAAGCCCCTCAGGCACGCCGCTTTTCGCAGATTGCCCGCTCCCTCCCGCTCCGGATTCCCATGTCGGCCGTCTTCGCCAGCCTGATACCGACCTTCCTGATCATCGCCACCGGCTGGCTCTGCCGGGCCACGGGTTTCGTCAACGAGCAGCAATGGGCCGGCATGGAACGCGTCACCTACGTGATCTTCTTCCCGGCGCTCGTCATCGACACCCTGTCGCGGGCCGACCTCTCCTCCGTGCCGGTCCTTGGCGTCGGGGGCGCGCTGGTCGGCGCAATCCTCGCCATGGCTGTGCTGGTGCTGGCGCTGCGCCCCCTGCTGGAGCGCCATTTCAGCATCGACGGCCCCAGCTTCACGTCGATTTTCCAGGGCGCGACGCGCTGGAACACCTTCGTGGGCCTTGCCGTCGCCGGCAGCCTGTTCGGCCAGCGCGGCATCGCGCTGATCGCGGTTGCCATCGCCGCCATGGTGCCGCTCCTCAACCTGCTCGCCTTCTACGTCTTCATCCGGTTTGCCGGCCAGCCCCGGCGCAGCCCTTGGGACATCCTGCGCTCCTTCGTGACCAATCCGTTCATCTGGTCCTGCGCCGTGGGGCTTGCCCTCAACCTGCTGGCGCCTCCGCTGCCCAAACCGATAGCCGCTTATATCGAGATCATCGGCCGGGCGGCGCTGGCTGCTGGCCTCCTGATCGTCGGTGCAGGCTTGGACATCCGGCGCTTGGCCCGTCCGGGCCTCCCGCATGCCCTGACAGCAGGCCTGAAGCTGATCCTCCTGCCGGTGATTGCCGGAACCTTGGCAGGTTTTGCGGGTGTGACCGGCAACGACATGACAGTGACCATTATCGCCGCCTCCGTGCCCTGTGCCAGCGCGGCTTACGTGCTCGCGCGCCAGATGGGGGGGCAATGCCGGGCTCATGGCGGAGATCCTGACTTTGCAGACTCTCCTGGCGTTGCTCTCCATGCCGGTGCTCATCTCGCTGCTCGGTTGAGCCCACCCGCCAACAACGCAACTGAAAGTGTTATACATTGACTTGTATTATTGGCAGTTGTGCTGCTAATTAGGAAAATTGCAACAATAAGACAGCTTCGTTCCTCATGACCAAAGCCCTGCGTCCCTCCCGAAAAGCCCCGTCTGCCATTGACCTTTCTGGAAATGAGGACGGCGCTCGCCTGGGAGATGGAATGAGCCCGACGGAAACCGCCCAGTACGTGGCCGAGTTTTCGGCGGAACTGTCCTATCTCGCCCGCAACGCCAATCTCGACCTACTGGCCTACCTGCTCGACATGGCCCGGCTGGAGGCGATCCGGACGGTGCAGTCCGGTGACAAGGGCGGCTAGCGGATCGAGCGTCGGGTTAATCCCAAAAGTGCAGATCCACTCTTGGGTCCGATACTCTAGGCCCCGAGCAGTGACACCGCGTTGCCGCCGTGGCGCTCAAGCCGTCCGGCGATCTCGAGTTCCAGCAGCGCCGTCTGAACTGAACGGATCGACAGGCCGGATTGCCGGACGAGATCGTCGATGGCCACCGGCGATGGGCCGAGGAACGTGATCAGATCGGTCTGTGCCTCGTCCTCTATCCCGGCATCGGGCATGACGGGCCGCACCGGCGCGCGGGCGATGTCGGGCAGGTCGAGTTCATCCCAGAGTTCCTCGACGCCGACAGCATGGTGTGGCTCCTCGGCGCTGCGGTCGAGGCGCGGTCCTGAGGCGATCAGCGGTTCCAGAACGCTCGTGACATGCTCGATTCCAGCGCAGAGGGTTGCGCCGTCACGGATGAGATCGTTGGTGCCCTCGGCACGAGGGTCGAGCGGTGAGCCCGGCACGGCAAAGACCTCGCGTCCCTGCTCCAAGGCGAAGCGCGCGGTGATGAGCGAGCCAGATCGCCGCGCCGCCTCCACCACCACGACACCATAGGACAGGCCGGACACGATGCGGTTGCGGCGGGGGAAGTCGCGCCCGCGCGGCTCCCATCCCATGGGCATCTCGGAAACCACCGCCCCACCCTGCTCCAGGATGGCCTGAAGCAGCGGCTCGTTCTGGCTCGGATAGATCCGGTCATGCCCACCGGCGAGCACCGCGACCGTGCCGGTCTCGAGCGTCGCCTTGTGCGCCCTCGTGTCGATGCCCCGCGCCAGCCCCGATATGACCACGTATCCTGCCTCGCCCAACTGCCGCGCAAGCCGCTCGGCGAAGGTCAGGCCGGAAGCCGAGGCATTGCGCGATCCCACGATGGCAACGGAGGGCTTCGCCAGCACCGAGGCATTGCCGCGAAGGGCGATCAGCGGAGGAGCCGTGTCGACCGCCTGCAGGGTCTTCGGGTAATCTGGTTCGCCCATGGCGATGAAACGCACGCCGAGGCGCGTGGCCGCGGCCATTTCCTTTTCGGCCTCGGCCCGGCTGCACACCTTGAGCAGCAGGCGTCCGCCACGACGGGCCAAGTCCGGCAGGGCGTCCAGCGCGGCTGCCGCTCCGCCATACTGGTTGATGAGCGCGCGGAAGGTGCGCGGGCCTACGTTCTCTGAACGAATGAGGCGAAGCCAGTCGAGACGCTGCTCATCCGTCAGGATCATCCCTTATCCCTTCTGTCCGATCTTGCCTTCTGTCCCGGCGAGGAGGCGGCTGATGTTCTGGCCGTGCTTCCACCACAGGAGCGCCACGAGCACCACGGCAATCCCGGCCATGCCGGGTTCGCCCAAGAGCCAGAGGATGATGGGCGTCGCGGCGCTGGCCACCAGAGCCGAGAGCGAGGAATACTTGGAGGCGAAAGCGACGCCGAGCCAGATCAGGCAGAAGATCAGCGCGGCCAAGGGTTTGAGGCCGATCAGGACGCCGATGAAGGTGGCCACGCCCTTGCCGCCCTTGAATCCGAGCCACACTGGGAAAAGGTGTCCCAGAAAGGCGCCCAGGGCGGCCATGATGGCAAACTGCGGCCCCCATTGTGCAGCGATGAGCACGGCCGCCGTGCCTTTCAACGCATCGGCTAGAAGGGTCGCTGCCGCCAGACCCTTGCGGCCCGTGCGCAGCACGTTGGTGGCGCCGATGTTGCCAGACCCGATCTTCCGCACGTCGCCCAGACCGGCCATGCGGGTGAAGATCAACCCGAACGGGATCGAGCCCAGGAGATAGCCGAAAAGCAGAGCCGCCAGCAGGTACAGGAGATTGGCCTCGTCAGACATTCACTTCTCGTTACATCGTTTCGCGTTGAAAAACCACCCGGCCGGCTACCATCGTGATGGTCACCTGGCCTTCAAGGCGCGCTTCGTCGAAGGGTGAGTTTTTGGACAGGGATTTGAGCTGGCGCTTGTCGAGCACATAAGGGGCGTCCGGATCGAACACGATCAGGTCAGCGGGAGCGCCGACCGCCAGCCGCCCGCCCGGAAGGCCCAGGATTTCAGCCGGTTTGGTGGACAAGGCCCGCAGCAGCTTAGGCAAAGAAATGCGGTCCGAATGCACGAGGCGCAAGGCCGCCGAGAGCAGAGTCTCGAGCCCTACGGCCCCATCGGCGGCTTCTGCGAAGGGCAGGCGCTTGTTCTCAACATCCTGTGGATTGTGATCCGAGACGATCACGTCGATCGTGCCGTCGGCCAGCGCCTCGATCATCGCCTGCCGGTCGTCCTCGTGGCGCAGCGGCGGCGAGAGCTTCAGGAAGGTGCGGTAGTCGCCGATGTCGTTCTCGTTGAGCGCCAGGTGATTGATGGAGACGCCGCAGGTAACGGGCAGCCCCCTCGCTTTCGCGGCCCGCACGATCTCGGCCGAGTCGGCGCAGGAGATCATCGCAGCGTGGTAGCGTCCGCCGGTGAGGCGCACGAGGCGGATGTCGCGCTCCAGCATCACCGTCTCGGCCTCGCGCGGGATGCCGGGCAACCCCAGCCGCGAGGCGAACTCGCCCTCGTTCATCACGCCTTGGCCGACAAGATCGGGATCTTCCACGTGGTGGATGATGAGCGCATCGAAGTCGCGGGCATAGGTGAGTGCCCGGCGCATCACCTGGGCGTTCGTGACGGAGCGCGCCCCGTCCGTGAAGGCGATGGCGCCAG
>JAJFBI010000368.1 GCA_020697385.1 Microvirga sp.
GGAATAGTGATGCCGAGCGCCTTTGCAGTCATCAAATTGATGGTGAGGTCGAACCGGTTCGCCTGCTCGATCGGCAGATCGGCCGGACTTGCGCCCTTCAGAATCTTATCCACCAAGCCCGCCGCGCGGCGGAACATTTCCGGAAAGTTCACTCCGTACCCAATCAGTCCACCGCCTTGCGCAAACTCAGTGAACCCAACTGACGGAAGTCGCAGGTTCGAGATCACTTTTCCAAGAGTTCCAGCGTGCGCGATTAGCATCCCGTCATCGACGAGCACAACAGCCTCGATGCGTCTGCCGGCCAGAGATGACAGCACGTCATCGAACTCGGTCGGGGCGCTCACCGCGACTTCTTGAACCTCGACCGCGAGTGATGCCGCCGCCGCCTCTATCGCTTGGAGCATCGCGCGAACAAGAGCATTCTCCGGATTCATCAGCACGGCAAATCGCTTCACATGCGGGACAGCCTGGGTGAGCAGTTCCAGCCGCTTCACGCTGAGCTCCGGGCTGAAGACCGCTACTCCGGTGATGTTCCCGCCCGGCTGCGCGGCGCCAGTGACGACGCCCGCGCCGACTGGATCCCCGATCGCCGCAGTAACGATAGGGATCGTCTTCGTTGCGGCCTTTGCTGCGATCGTCCCCGGTGTGCCATGGGTCACGAGGACGTCGATCTTGAGACGCTCGAATTCCGCCGCTAGCTCGGGGAGCCGGTCGTAGTTGCCTTCGGCCCAGCGAAATTCAATGGCGATGTTCTTGCCTTCGACGTACCCAAGATCTTGCAGCCCACCCAGAAAGGCCTCAACCTGGGTCGCGTATTTTGAAGCGGAGATGGCACCGAGAAACCCGAGCCGGGCGATTTTGCTCGCTTGCTGCGCCCCCGCGTCAGAAGGCCATGCGAGCGCTGAGCCAACTCCGGCGATGAACTCGCGGCGCCTCATTCAATCACCTCGTCTGCGCGGGCGAGGAGCGCGGGCGGGATGGTGAGGCCGAGTGCCTTAGCCGTCGTAGCATTGACCACGAGTTCAAACGCGGTCGGCTGCTCGATCGGCAACTCACCCGGCTTGGTGCCGCGCAAGATCTTATCAACGTAATCGGCGGCCCGGCGGAAAAGGACGGAGTAGTTCGGTCCATAGGACAGCAGACCTCCAGCGTCGATGTTCTCCCGCGAAGCATGCATGACAGGCAGGCGGGCACCGAGAGCCAAGATGTTGATGCGATGCCGGTTTGTAAATGTGAGCAGATCCTGAGCAATATAGAGCGCGTCCGCTCGTTCCTTGAGCGCATCAATCGCAGGCGCGATATCCTCCGCGCGCCGGAGTTCTGCCGTGACAACGTCAAGGCCGAGCGCGCGACCAACCGTTTCAAGCTCACGCAGTTCGAGAATGACTAAAGGATTTCCGACATTGCCCACGAGCCCCAAACGTTGCAAGCCGGGGACAGCCTCCCGCAACAGCTCTAGCCGCTTCCCCGAAAGATCAGGTGCCTGAGCCGACAAACCTGTGACATTTCCTCCGGGGCGCGCCAAGTTCGAGACCAAGCCCGTCCCGACTGGGTCGCCCATCGCCGCCGATACGATTGGCACGCTCGCGGTTGCCTGCTTCGCCGCAAGCACTTGTGGTGTGCCAACGGTCGCGATCACAGCGACTTTAAGCCTCACGAACTCGCCGGCAATCTCAGCACTGCGCTCGCTTCGTCCCTCGACCCAGCGGAACTCGATCGCGACATTCTGGCCGTCGATCCACCCAATTTCGCGTAGCCGCTGGACGAAAGCGGCCGCTCGCGCTGCCTCGGCGGAAGCTGTGCTCTGACCCATGAAGCCGATAGTCGGGAGTTTCGCTTGAGCTCGCGCTTCTCTCTCTGAGAAGATCAGAAACGGAACAAGGAGAGCGGCGACCCGTGAGCGCCTCATTCGATCACCTCGTCGGCGCTACTGAGCATCGCCTGGGGTAGTTCAACCCCGAGCGCGCGCGCTGCCCTCAAGTTGATCACGAACTCGAAACGGGCGGGCTGCTGGATTGGCAGCTCCGCAGGGTTCGCACCCTTCAGGATCCGATCGACATACCCCGCCGCACGTTTAAAATTGTCCGGGACGTTGGGTCCATACGCCATAATGCCCCCGTCATCGGCGTACTCGCGCTCGGGGTAGATTGCCGGCACCTTTCTGGCGGCCAGGAGCTCCATCAGGAGCCCGCGATTGTTCCAGAACATCGCGTCCGGGATGACGAGAGCAGGAGCCGTGCGGTCTACGGCTTCTGGGCTCATCTTGCGGATTGCTTCCACCGTCGGAAGCTCAAGCAGCTTCGCCTTAAGACCTACCTTCTCGGCAGCTTCGACGATGGCCTGGGCTCCTGTGACTGCGGTCGTGTTCTGCGAATTGAACACGACGGTCACAGCTAGGGCGGTCGGAAACGCCTGCTTGAGGATGTCGAGCCGCTTTAGGTTCAGCTCGATGGACACGAGCGAGAAGCCGGTCACATTGCCGCCGGGTCGAGCTAGGCTCGCAACAAAGCCAAGTGCAACGGGGTCGCCCGCCGTGGCGATTACGATCGGTATCGTCTTCGTCGCTGCCATCGCGGGCCCAACGGCGCTTCCGCCGTCTACCACGATGATGTCGACGGGCAGATCGACGAGCTCCGCCGCGAGCGTCGGGAAAACAGAATAGTCTCCCGCTGCGAAGCGGAACTCCAGGGTGATATTGCGGCCGTCTGTGTAACCGAGCTCCGAGAGGCCGCTGATGAATGCCGAAAGCGGGCTCGGGCGCTGTCCCGGTCGCGCTGCGGTCAGAATGCCTACTCGTGGCACTCGGCTGAGAGACGGTTGAGCAAGCGCGTGCTTCGCAACAAGGGTTGCTCCCGTGCCGACGAAGAACTCCCGTCGCCTCATTCAATCACCTCGTCGGCGCGGGCGAGGAGGGTGGGCGGGACCGTGAGGCCAAGGGCTTTCGCAGTCGTGAGGTTGATCACCATGCGAAATGTCGTGGGCTGTTGGACCGGCAGCTTAGAGGGCAGCTCGCCGTGAAGAATGCGATCCACATAAGTAGCGGTGCGGTAGTACAGGTCAGGGACTTCGACGCCGTAGGAGGCCAATGCGCCAGCAGCCGGGAAAAAGCGGAAGGGTCCTATCGATGGAATTCGATAACGACGCGCCAACTCGGAGATCTGATGTCGATGAACTGTCGTGAATGTGTCTGGCATGATAATGAGACCGGCACCCGGCTCGTTCGCCAGGTCTGCCAACACCGTCTCAATCTCAGAAGAGTGTCGGACCACAGCCCCGACCGGCTCGACGCCGAAAGTTGGCGCCGCCACTTTGATGGCCTCGGAAAACAGAACAGCATAAGGCGCGGTCGTGAGGTTGAAGAGACTTCCAACGCGGCTCACCACAGGAGCGAGCTCTTTAAGCAGACCCAACCATTTCGGCCCGACCGTGGGCTCAAGGTTGGTGAACCCGGTGATATTTCCCCCGGGATCGGTGAGGCTCTTTACGAACCCTTGTGCCACCGGCTCGCTCACCGACACGAAGACAATGGGAACACTGAGTCCCATTTGCTTCAACACTGCGAGGCCCGTGCTCCCGGCAGCGACGATTACCTCCGGTGCAAGAGTAAGCAACTCTGCTGCCGCCCGCCGCGATGGCTCCACCTCCCCAAGACCGTACCGATAGGTGATCTGCAGGTTGTGGCTGGCCCAGCCAAGCTCCGCAAGTCCGCGTTCAAGAGCCTCGGATCGCTCCTTGCTGTCGGGATCACTCTCGGCGCTCGTGAGCAGCACTCCGACCCGGCGGACGCGAGCCGCTGCCTGTGCCCGGACCTGTTGGGCCCAGGCCGAGGGGGTGGCCAAGAAAAGGCCTACGACCTCCCGCCGCCTCATGAGCACCTCCCGCGCAAGCGGACCTGCTCTGGCGCCGAATTGAAGCACGCCCGTCGACCTGACGCTAGGACGATGTTTGAAGCCCGCTAGCGGAGATTGAACATCTATCGGGCAAGATAGCTAATTACTCAGCCGCCACGAGGCGACGCTCTGCGCTCTCCACGACCATTGGCGTTTCCCACTCCTGCCGGACCGGCGCTGCACCCCAACGCTCAGTCACCATGTTCACCCACTCGGAAGTGTAGAGCGCGTCGGCCGCGGCCTTGCTCCCCCAAAGGTAGATGCCGACGAGCGTCTGCCCATCCGGTGCGATGCCGTAGTATTTTCGGACGAGGCCAACGCACGGCATCGGTTGCGCCGTCTTCATTCGATCACCTCGTCGGCGCGGGCGAGGAGCGTCGGCGGGATAGTTAGACCGAGTGCCTTGGCCGCTCTCAGATTGATCGTGAAATCGAACTTACTCGGCTGCTCGATCGGCAGATCGGACGGCTTTTCCCCCTTGAAGAGGCGCGCCACGTACCTTCCCACGGTTCTGTACATGCTTTGCACATCAGGACCATATGCAAACGTGCAGCCGCGCTCCGCCATTTCGCGCCACTCACAGAGGATCGGTATGCCCACAATCGCGGCACGCGCGGCGAGGTCTCCAGCATCGCGGAAGAAAACAGGCGATGACCCGACTACCAGAGCGGCAGCTCCGGCCTTGGCGATGTCCCTAAACACCGCATTGTAATCGGCGGAGTTCTGTGCCCGCACCACTGTCAGCTCAATCCCAAGCGCGGTTGCAAACTGGCGGGCTAGACCGAGGCGATCCTCATCGGCGTAGCGACTGGCGAGTAATACTATCCGCTTGGCTTCAGGCACCGCCTGGGCCATGAGTTCGACCCGCTTCGGGTCAGATTGCTCCGCCAGGAGTGCCATTCCCGTCACCATGCCGCCCGGACGAGCCATACTACTGACAAGTCCACTGGCAACCGGGTCTTCGCCTGCGAAGGCCATGACCACCGGTATGTCGGGCGCTGCTTGTCGCGCCGCACGGATCGCGGGGGTGGAGACGGCGATGATAGCATCTGGCCGTAGCTGAGCGAGTTCTCGCGCAAGCTCAGGCAGCTGCTCTGCCACACCGTCAGCGTGCCGAGCATCCACAACTAGGTTCTTGCCTTCTACGAAGCCGTAAGCTTCTAGCTCAGCGACAGCCGTGATCCTCGAGCTTATCCCGCTATCGCGGTAGCCAGGGGTCAGAAATCCGAGCCGCCATACCTTCTGCTCCGCGTACGCTGACACCGGCGCGAGGCATACAAATAGAGTTACGAGTATGCCGAACTCCTGTTTCCTCATTCGATCACCTCGTCGGCGCGGGCGAGGAGGGTCGGCGGGATGGTCAAGCCGAGCGCCTTCGCCGTCCTGAGGTTGATCACCAGCTCGAACTTCGTCGGCTGTTCGATAGGCAAATCGCCGGGCCTCGCGCTGTGAAGGATGCGATCGACGTAATAGGCCGCGCGCCGGAGCGAGTCTGTCACACGCGGTCCATAGGCGATCAGCCCGCCGTCGAGCGCGTATTCCCGCAGGCCGTACATTGTGGGAAGGCGCTGCTGGTTGGCGAGCGCAATGATGCTTCGACTGTTGGCCATCGTGAGCGTGTGCGCGAACACGATCAGCGCGTCCGCTCTGACAGCGGCAATCTCGGTTAAGGCCGGCTCGATGTCGCGCGGAGCCCGCACCGCGATTGGGAGAAGCGTCATGCCTAGGCCGCGGGGCTGCCTTCTCGGTCCGCTCGAGCTCCAGCGCATAGACGGGATCTTCGGGATTCCACAGCGTCGCGAGCCGCCGCACGCCCGGGAAGGCTTCCGCCAGCACCTCGACGCGCTTCGCGCTGAGATCGGGCGACATGAAGGACGAACCGGTAAGGTTTCCCCCCGGCCGCGACAGGCTCGATACCAGTCCAGTGCCGACCGGATCGCCGCTATAGGCCATAACGATCGGCGTTGTCTTCGTCGCTTGCATCGCCGCACGCACCGCCAGCCCCCCGCCCGTGACTATGGCGTCGGGGTTCAGCGCCACGAGCTCCGCAGCGAGCGCCGGAAGCTTCTCGCGATCCGGCGTGAAGCGCCAGTACATAGTGATGTTCTGCCCCTCCACATAGCCGAGGTCGCGCAGTGCCTCCGACAGGACGCGCTGGGCGAGCGAGAACTCGCCGGGCTGCTGGCTGAGCAAGAGCGACGATTGCCCGGGTTGTAGACCGAGGAAGCCGATGCGATAGGGCCTTGAGAGCGGCTGATGCTGGGCTTCCGCCGGCCACGCCGATGCAGCCGCGCCACAGACAGATGCGAGAAAGGTTCGCCGCTTCATTCGATCACCTCGTCGGCGCGGATGAGGATCGCGGTCGGCAGTTGGAACCCAAGCGCCTTAGCGCTCCTCAAGTTGATCACAAAATCCACCTTGGAGGGTTCCTCTATGGGCAAGTCGCCAGCCTTCGCTCCCTTGAGGATC
>JAJFBI010000369.1 GCA_020697385.1 Microvirga sp.
GGCCTTGTCGGCCACCTCGACGTCCATGACGTCGATATCAAACCCACCGACCTCGACCCCGCCAACGATCCCGATTCCGCATCCTGGCCATTCCGACCAGTGCTTAATCTCGGTCTTGGTAAACGGGAGGCGGGCGGCGAACCGCTCCCACTCCTTCATCGGCCGCCACACGCCACGCTCATACTGCCCCGGGTACTTCTCCCCCGCCGCGATCGGGAGAATGTGGTACCCCTCATCGCGCATAGCCGCGCCATGCAGCGCCATGAAGTTCGGCAACCGAGCGGCTGCCGAAACTCCGTCAGTACCTGCCGGGTGCAGCAATTTCGATCTCCTTCAGCTTGTCGGTGAAGCCCGTCACGGCACACTCGATCAGCGTCATCCACTGCTCGCGGGTCATCTTGGCCATGTCGGTGATGTCGAGCTCGTCGAGATACTCGCCGGCCATGTCGCTGGCGTAGTCGAGCGCCACTTCCTCGTGTTCTGATTTGTCGATCATGTGTTCTGCCCTCAGGCTGAGAAGTGTCAGACAGACAAGTGAGCAGGCTCCATCGCCAAGATCACGCCACCCGGCTTCATGCATCCAGGGCGGCAGCTCCACGGGCTTTCCAACGTCCCGGCGGCATATTGCGCACGGCATCTTAAGCCGCCTTCGTCTCGACTGAGGCGTCGAAGCGGCAATCAACGACGTTCCAGTGCTGGCCGTTAAATCTCACCTTGATGAAGGTCGCGGCGCTAAGCTCGTGCAGGCGCTGGAGCGCTTCCTGCACACTCCGGGGCTCGACGCCGGCGGCACTCCGGGCCCGGACGAACCACCAGTTCTGCGCCTTCTTCGCAGCAGGACCGTCGTGCTCGAAGCAAACCCATTCGCTGTATTGACTGCCGATGCCTACGAGGTAGGACACCCTCAGGCTCGGCGGCTTTCCGGGCTTGCGGTGCTCGTGATAGGTGACCCGCTTTACCCGGATCCAGTCCGACACCTGTCCCGACAGCAGTGGGACTGCTGCGGCCTTGGCGTCATGCATCGCGCGCCGCCGCTCGATCTCCCACACGTAGCCACAGGAGCAGGTGATAGTGCCCGCCGGCACCACGAGATGGCACTCCGGGCATTCTTTCTGCGGGGCTGGCCCGCCTTCGCCCTTGGGCCTGCCTTTGATCTGGTCCAGAGCCCCGTGCCGGACGGCGTTGCCGCCGAAGTCGAGCACAAGGCAGTTCTCCTTGCCCTCGAAGAGGCGGGTGCCACGGCCCACCATCTGGAGCCACAAGCCGGGGGACTGCGTCGGGCGGAGCACGGCAAGGAGATCGATCGGCGGGTGGTCGAACCCGGTGGTGAGCACGCTGTCGTTCGTGACGCAGCGGATTTTGCCGGCCTTGAAGTCCCGGATAATCCGATCGCGTTCGGCGTGCGGGGTGTCCCCGGTCACGGTCTCACAGGTGATCCCGTGCTCACGGATCGCATCCCGGATGTGGAAGGCGTGATCCACGCCGGTGCTGAAGCAGAGCCACGACTTACGGTCGGCGCCCGCCTCAACGATCTCCGCCACTGCCGCAGTGACGAGATCCGCCCGGTCGGCAGCGGCTTGCAGTTCGTTGGCCATAAACTCGCCGGCACGGGTGTGGACCCGGCTTGTGTCGATCTTGGCGAGGCCGGCCTTGGTGACGGGGGTGACGAGGTAGCCACGATCAATGAGCTGCTTCAGCCCGACCTCGTGGCAGATGCTGTCAAAGACCTTGCCCTCGCCCTCAACCAGCGAGCCGGAGCTGAGGCGGAACGGCGTGGCAGTGAGACCGAGAACCGGAACGTCGCCGCCGTTGATCTTGGCCAGATCGTCCAAGAGCTTGCGGTACATTCCATCCCCGCTGGCGGGGATCAGATGAGCCTCATCGACGATGACGATGTCGACTTTCTGCAGGTCGTAAGCGCGCTTGTAGAGGCTCTGGATTGAACCGATGATCACCTGCCCCGACAGGTCCTTCTTTTTCAGCCCGGCCGAGTAGACAGAGACTGGCGCCTCTGGCCATATGCGCTTCAGGGTCCGGTAGTTCTGCTCGACCAGCTCCTTGACGTGCACAAGGCATAGGATCCGGGTGTCGGGCCAGCTCTGGATGGTGTTCTTGATAAAGCTCGCCAGAACCGGCGACTTCCCGCCTCCGGTAGGGATGACGATCAGCGGCCGCCTCTTCCCGTCTCTGAAGGCGTCATAGGCGGCGTTGATTGCCTTCTGCTGATAGTCGCGGAGGTTCATCAGAACGCCCTCCACGCGCCACAGCCGACGCGCTGGAGATCCAGCTCGATCTCGTCACCATGCAGCGTGCAGAACCAGCGGCCCTCGCCCTTCACATGAGCGCAGGTCCGGCAGTTCCTGGCCGGATCCTGAAGCCCGTAGCACGTCGCCCAGTGGGGGCAGGTCGGGCACAGGAAGTCGGCAGCCACGCCCGTCTGGCGCGGCGGGAGCACTCCTTGAGCTGCCTTCAGTATCTGCTCGGGGCGAGCAAACTTCGGGGCCGGAACGCGAGGCGTCGCCCAGTGGACTGTGTGCCACATGGCCCGGTCGCACTCATGATCGTGCATGTTAAGCGAGCCGCCGGCCCACCGACCGTCGAGTACCCACTTGTCAGGCGCCTCAGGCGCCGCTATTTTCCGGATCGCAACCATCTTTTCGCACTTCTATCGTGGGTTGAAAGAGCCCTCGGACGCTGGACTGGACCCCATGCGCCCGGGGGCTCTTCTTTTTGGTTAGGCCGCGCGCTTCCACGGCTTGCCGGCAGGAGCCGGAGCGCTGCCGTTGGTTGCCGCCGACTGTGGCGTCCGACCGTTCGGCGCCTTGTATCCGCGGATCTCATTCGAGGCGCTGTAAGCCCCCTGCTCCGGGCGGACGCGGACGGTGGCAATCACCGGCTTGTTGTGCAGCTGCTCGCTATCCTCGACCACCGCTTCGCCAACTGCGTGGCACAGGGCTGAGAGCTGGCGCTGCGCGATCTGCACCGCCTGTGGATTTGTGTTCTCGAGGTTCAGGCGATCCCACATCTTCCGGCTCTGATACTCGCCGTCGAGGATCTCCATCTCGAGCCAGAGGTAGCGACCGCTGCCGTTCTTCGTGCTCCTCATCTCCGAGGCCACGACCTGGACCAGATATTCGCCAGCCGGAAGGACGCTGAAGTCCTGGGCCGGGGGAACGTTGTTGGCGTTAAAGGAAGTACCGAGAGCAACCATCTTCACTTCACTCCATGGGTGGGGAGATGCTGAGCAAAAGACTGCCAGATCACGTCTGGCTGCTGCCACGCCTGCTCAGTCGTGGGCAGATCGATGAAGGGCGGCATACTGTACCTGTTCTTAGCCAGATATGCAGGCCGCTCTTCAAGATAGAGAACTCGCTGTCCGGATCCGACGCCGCGAGTTGCCTTCTTGCCGAAGCCCTCATCCTTTTCTCGGATGCTGACCCGGTAGTTCAGGAAGCCGACCACATCCGCCTGCTCCTGGAGAAGGGCAGAAGCTCGGTCATGCAGTTTCGGCTGGTAGCGATCGATCGGGTCGTGGTCCGGCGCCTCAAAGCGCTTCACGACAGAATGCGCGATCAGGATGATCGTCATGCCGCGCTCGTCGCGCAGAGCCCGCAGGCCCTCCAGAAGCTCGCGCCACAGCTCTAGTGCCGCGACGTAGCCCTTGCCGTAGCCGGGGGCTTCGATGTTGGCCCAGCCGTTCTTGCGACACGCCTCGCGCCAGACGTGCGGCTCAAAGGCATCGAGGCTATCGAGGATAAAGGTCTGCCGATCGTGATCCTCGCCGTAGAGGGCGCCGATCGCCTCCATCATGTCGGACCAGCTGCCGATGTCCCATCGCGGCACATCCAGGAGCCCGACGCCATCCTCTACCGCGGCCAGAACCGGCTTGGGGGCGCCAGCGGCGAAGGTCGTCTTGCCGCCGCCATGAATGCCGTAGAGGAAGGCAATGGGCGGCTTCAGGGCTGAGCTGCCCTTCAGGCTCGCTATGGAGAGAGCCATGTGGCTTCTCCCTCAAAGGTGGTATTGCAACTCACGTCATTTCGCTCCATTTCGTGGGTTAGCGGCTTGCCAACCGCCGCTACGTTTGTTAGACAAGCTCTACATAGCGTAGCGGAATGCGATGTCAATGGAGAAAGAGCGGACATGTCAGCTAACCGAAAGGACGCCAGCATCGGCATCAGGACCGTCCCCGAAATCCGGGACG
>JAJFBI010000370.1 GCA_020697385.1 Microvirga sp.
CCATCCAGTTCTTGGACAGGCGCGCGATGCCAACCAGAAAGCCGAGGAACGTCGTGAAGAAGATGCCGATCGCCGAGACGATCAGGGTGTTCAGAAGGCCGACGATGAAAGCGTCGCCATAGGTGCTGCCTGCAGCGCTGAACTGGATCAGGGTCTGGCTGATGTCAAAGCCAGCCGTGTTGTTGAGGAAGCCAAAGCCCGAGGCGATCCTGGCGCGCTGCAGGTTCTCGATCGCGTTCGTCGCGGCCACATAGAACAGGGCGATGACCGCGATGACGAGGACGACCTGATAAAAGGCCCCACGAACCTTTGGGTCGTAGAGAAACGATTTCTTGGGGGGCGATGTCTGACTGACAGCGGTCTGCACTGAGTTCATCCTCTGGCGGCTCTCGATACCGGGCCGACCTCCCCTGTTCGTGCCCGGGTCAAGCGGCTTTTTTGTTCTTGTTCAGATGTATTCTTGAAGGGCGCCCGGAAGATCCGGACGCCCTGTTTTGGATCGCTTAGCGAACCGGGATGCCGTATTGCAGGCCACCCTTGGTCCAGAGGGCGTTCTGGCCGCGCTTGATCTTCAAGCGCGAGCCTTCGCCGACGTTCTTCTCGAACGACTCGCCGTAGTTGCCCACGTGCTTGATGACGCGAACGGCCCAGTCGTTAGTGAGGCCGACAGCCTCGCCGAACTTGCCCTCGGTGCCGAGCAGACGCTTGATCTCCGGGTTGTCGGAGGTCTTCATCTGGTCGACATTCGCCTTGGTGACGCCGAGCTCTTCAGCGTTCAGCATGGCCATATGGGTCCAGCGGACGATGTCGCCCCACTGGTTGTCGCCATGGCGGACTGCCGGGCCAAGCGGCTCCTTCGAGATGATCTCGGGCAGAACGATATGATCGTCCGGAGCCGAGGCGCGCAGACGCTCGGCATAGAGGCCCGAGGCATCGGTGGTGAACGCATCGCAGCGACCGGCGTCATAGGCCTTGAAGGTCTCGTCCGAGGTCGCGAAGGCCACCACTTCGTACTTCATGTTGTTGGCACGGAAGTAGTCGGCGAGGTTCAGCTCGGTCGTGGTGCCCTGCTGGGTGCAGATCGAGGCGCCGTTCAGCTCCTTGGCGGAAGAGACGCCGAGCTTCTTGCGGACCATGAAGCCCTGGCCATCGTAGTAGTTGACGGTCGGGAAATCGAGGCCGAGCTGGGTGTCGCGCGACATGGTCGCGGTCGAGTTGCGGGACAGGACGTCCACCTCGCCCGACTGGAGCGCCGTGAAGCGGTCCTTGGCGGCGAGCGGAATGTAGCGGACCTTGGTCGGGTCGTCGAAGATCGCGGCCGCGACGGCGCGGCACAGATCGACGTCGAGGCCGGTCCAGTTGCCCTGGGCATCAGGCTGGCCGAAGCCGGCAAGACCCGTGTTCGAGCCGCAGGTCAGGAAGCCCTTCTGCTTCACGCTGTTGAGCGTTGCCTGGGCGGATGCGCCCGTGGCGAACAGGCTGGCCGTCAGGCCGAAGGCAATCGATACGAGAGCCTTTTTCATGTTTGTATGTTCTCCCAATAGTTCCACATGACTCGACGGATCCTGGTTACCCCCCAGCCGAGCCCTGGTTAGACCGTTCCACGCCGCCTCGGTCGAGACGGCATCGCAACCCATCAAATTCAATGATTGATCACTGGTCAAGTCTTGATGGGAGGCAATTCGTGCCTGACTTGACGTCAAGGGCCGGGCAGTCTCAGATCGAAGCCCCCTCAGCAAGCCCTTGAAGAAATGTCAAAACTCCCTCCAAAGCCTGAAAACGTCTCGGAACGCACCCGCCTCGTCCATGCCGGACGGGAGCCCTTCGAACAGCACGGATTCGTGAATACGCCGATCTATCGCGGCTCCACGGTTCTGTACCCTACCACCGATGATCTGCTGCACCGGCGCGGGCGGTATTCCTATGGTACGAAAGGAACTCCGACCACCAATTCCCTCGAAACCGCCTGGACCGAACTGACCGGTGCCGCGGGTACGGTGCTGGCGCCTTCGGGCCTTGCGGCGGTTACCGTCGCTCTCATGTCCTGCCTCAAGGCCGGCGACCACCTGCTGATGACGGACTCGGTCTATCTTCCGACCCGACATTTCTGCAATGGCATCCTCAAGAAATTTGGTGTGGAAACCACCTATTACGATCCGCTGATCGGCGCCGGGATCGAGACTTTGCTCCGCCCGAACACGACGGCCGTGTTCACGGAGGCTCCGGGATCGCAGTCGTTCGAGATGCAGGACATCCCGGCCATCGCCGAGGTGGCGCACCGGCATGGGGCCGTGGTCCTCATGGACAACACCTGGGCCACCCCCCTGCTCTTCCCGCCGCACGAGCGCGGCGTGGACATCGCCATCGAGGCTGGCACGAAGTATCTCAGCGGCGGATCGGACCTGCTGCTCGGCCTTGTCTCGGCCAACGGGCGCTGCTTCAAGGCCCTGCGCGATACCTACGATTCCTTCGCCATGTGCCCGGGGCCGGAGGATGTGTTCTTAGGATTGAGAGGCCTGCGCACCATGGCGCTGCGCCTGCGCGAACACGAGAAGCAGGCCCTGGAAATGGCCCGCTGGCTCGAGGCCCGTCCCGAGGTGGCGCGGGTGCTTCACCCGGCGCTCGAGAGCTATCCCGGCCACGAGATCTGGAAACGGGACTTCAAAGGCTCGTCGGGCTTGTTCTCGATCATCCTCAAGCCCTGCTCGGACCGGGCGCTCGCCGTCATGCTCGACGGCCTCGCCCTTTTCGGCATGGGCTATTCCTGGGGCGGGTTCGAGAGCCTCGTGATTCCCTTCAACTGCGCCAGCTACCGCACGGCCACCCGTTGGGAGCCCGGCGGACATGCGCTTCGCTTCCATATCGGGCTCGAAGACCTTGACGATCTGAAGCGGGATCTCGATGCTGGTTTTACCCGCCTGCGCGAGGCGGACTGACGGTTAAACGCTGAGGATTGCTGATGCCGACGGGATAAAGCCCATCACGTCGGCATCTCGGCCTCGGCCTTGCGCCGCTTGTCTTTGGCGATCAGCATCAGGTTTCGGATGTAGATGAAGATCGACAGAGTCTGGGGCAGGATGATGACGATATCGCGCCGAGCAAAGCCGTAGACCATCGTCATCAGCCCACCGGCGATGGACAGGAACCAGAACCCCATCGGGATCACGCTCTTTTCCGCCTTCTCGCTCGCGATCCACTGGACGATGAAGCGTGCACCGAAGACCAGCTGGGCCAGAACCCCGAAGGCGGCCCAGAGATCGAAGCGAGCGACGAGGACGTCGTAGAAATAGAGCCCCAGATCGTGGGACAGGCGCATCAGCATCAGACGATTTCCATCAGACGATTTCCTGGGCAGCGGGAACGCGGCGGCGGCGGCGGATCAACCACCAGACCCCGGCCAAGTCAAGGATGCCCACCCACAGGCGATCGAACATCCCGTAGTTCGAATGCCCGGCATGGCGGGGCCGATCGACCACGTCCACATGGGCGATCTGATACCCCTCGCGCTTGATGAGTGCCGGCATGAAACGATGCAGGGCGTCGAAATATGGCAGACGTAGATAGACGTCGCGCCGGAAGGCCTTGAGCCCGCAGCCCGTATCGCGCGTGCCATCCTTCAGAATGCGCCCGCGGACGCCGTTGGCGATGCGGGATTGCCACTTCTTATAGGTGCCGTCCTTGCGCCCAATCCGCTGCCCGGCCACCAATGCAACCGCCGGGTCGTCGAGGGCGGCCACGAGCTGGGGGATGAAGGCCGGATCGTTCTGCCCGTCCCCGTCCAGGGTGATCACCACAGGCGCACGGGCCGCCTGAACCCCGGTCCGGACAGCCGCGCTCTGACCGCAGCTCGCCTCATGGCGCATGAGGCGCAGCCAAGGCCGCGTCGTGCGGGCGTCCAGGATCTGTTGTCCGGTATCGTCGGTCGAGCCGTCGTCGACATAGATCACCTCGAAGGGTGCAAGCGCCGCGCAGGCTCGCTCGATCTCCTCCACAAGGGGGAGGATGTTGAGCGCCTCGTTCTTGACGGGCACCACGACGCTGATGCGCGGGCTTGGGGGAAGGTCTGTCATCCGTACTTTAGAATCCGGTCGCATAGGCCGCGATATCGACCCGCTTACCACTGTTGATATTGAATCCCTGAACTCTGGTCGAGAGCACAGGCTTGTGGCTCAGACGCTCGTTCTCCGCCTGGAACTCCCCC
>JAJFBI010000371.1 GCA_020697385.1 Microvirga sp.
AGACGCAGGAAATGCTCGACTTCTGCGCCCAGCATGGCATCACCGCCGAAATCGAGATCATTCCCATCCAGCAGATCAACGAGGCCTATGAGCGGATGCTCAAGAGCGACGTCAAATACCGCTTCGTGATCGACATGGCCTCGCTCAAGCAGGAGGCCGGTGCTTAAAGCTCCGCAGGCAGCTCGATCTTGGCTTGCCTGCCGGCTCAAGTGCCTGCCCTCATGGCCGGGAGGACGCTTATGGCTTGAGTCCCCTCACCCATGCCACGCGGCTAGCCGGCATAAGGCGTCTCCTCCACCAACCTTTGCAGGAACAAGAGGAAGTGCCGGCCAGTTAACCGCCAAGGCAACACAAGCGGGGCCGGACCGATCCGTCCGGCAGGATCGGTTCTTGCATGCTTTCCGAGACATGGCAGCTTTTCAAAGTGGCATTCGCAGGATGGTGGAATGACCGCGCCATGAGCCTCGGAGCCTCCATCGCGTTCTTCACCGTCTTTTCGCTGGCTCCGATGCTGCTCGCGGCCATCGCGGTCGCTGGCCTCGCTTTCGGCCGGGAAGCGGCACAGGGCGCCATCGTGGCAGAACTCGGCGGCATGATCGGCAACAACGAGGCCTCGGCCCTTGAGGCGATGATCGCCAGCGCCAGCAATGTCGGCTCCGGCATCGTCGGCATGACGATCGGGATCTTCACCTTTCTGCTTCTGGTGACCGGAGCCGTCGTTGAGCTCCAAGACAACCTGAACATCATCTGGAAGGCGAAACCGCCTGCCAGCTATGGGGTCGTGAGCTTCGTCCGCACGAGATTGATCAGCCTTGCGCTGGTCTTGGGCATCGGCTTCCTGCTTCTCGTCTCCCTGGTCATCGATACGGGCCTCACGGCTATCGGGTCATATCTTGAGGCGAATTTCTCAGGCGCGACGATCATCCTGCGCTTCCTCAACAGCCTTGTCGCCTTCTCCGTCGCCACGCTCCTGTTCGCGATGATCTTCAAGATGCTGCCATCCGTCGATCTCCAATGGAGCGACGTCTGGACCGGATCCCTCGTGACCGCCCTCCTGTTCACGCTCGGCAAGTTCCTGATCGGCTATTATCTTGGCAAGAGCAACGTGGCCTCGAGCTATGGAGCCGCCGCGTCGATCATCACGATCCTGCTCTGGATCTATTACTCGTCCCTGATTCTGCTTTTTGGTGCGGAGTTCACCAAAGCCTATGCAGAGAACCGGGGCAGTCGGCAGGGACGCAGAGCACTAGAGCGGCAAAACTGAATGGGCCAGGAAGCCTGACCCATTCTCATTACGCCTTCAGTACGCGCGAGGGCTACTCGGCCGCCTCTTTCGTGGCGGGCTCTGTCGGAACATCGCGCATGCCACTCAAGACCTCCTCGGCCGAGGCCTTGTAATTCTTCACGGAGCTGGTCCACTGGCCCCAGATGGTCGGGTCGATCTTGTCGCCATTCTTACCCAGATTTTGAAGCCGGCGCTTGTCCTCATCGGTCAGCACCTGCTTCGGCAGCGGCTGGAGGTTGCGCACGTCGTCGGCCGTGACGCCGATCATCTCGCCCACACGGGTGCCGTAATCGTCATGAACCAGCAGCAGGTGCCACACCATCCGCTCCTGCACGTCGCGCTCACACTGGCCGAGCAGAGTGCCCAGGTTGAGGACGAGGTCGTCCCGCTCCCAGTCCATCATGGTGCAGTAGCGACCCCGCGCTTGAACGTAGTCATTGCGGCGGTCGAGGACGCTGCGGGTCAGGCGGCCCCGGATCTCAGGCGCATTGTTCGGCTCCTCGCGGGGCGATTCATGCAGGCCGTTATGGATCGACGGCTCGTAGTTCACATGCGGGTTCTGCCCCGGCGCCAGATCGCGGCGATAGGACATCTGCCCGCCGTTCAGGTTGGTGGAAACCTTGGCGTTCTTGGCCTGGTTCACCGGCAGCTGCAGGTAGTTGGTGCCGACTCGGTAACGCTGGGTGTCGGAATAGGAGAAAGTCCGGCCCACCAGCATCTTGTCGTCGGAGAAATCGAGCCCGTCCACGAGAACGCCTGTGCCCATGGCGATCTGCTCGTTCTCGTTGAAGTGATCCTGGACGTTGCGGTTGAGGGTCATGACGCCCACGTGCCGCAGCGGGAAATCCTTCTCGGGCCAGATCTTGGTGTCGTCGAGCGGATCCCACTCCAGCTCCGGATGATCGTGATCCTCCATGATCTGGACGTACATGTCCCATTGCGGGTGCTCGCCCCGCTCGATGGCCTCAAAGAGATCCTTGGAGGCGGAGCCGAGATCCTGTCCCTGCACCTTGGCGGCTTCATCCGCCGTCAGGCTGGCGAGGCCGCAGCGCGGATGGAAATGGTACTTCACCAAAACGGTGTCGCCCTGGGCATTGACCATCTTGTAGGTGTTGACGCCAAAACCTTCCATGTGCCGGTAGCTCGCCGGAATGCCGCGCGGGCTGAACAGGTGCGTCAGCATGTGCATGGATTCCGGGGTCTGGCTCATGAAGTCGAAGATGCGGTTCGGCTCCTGGCGGAACGTGATCGGATCGGGCTTCAGAGAGTGAATGACATCCGGGAACTTGATGGCATCGCGGATGAAGAAGACGGCCAGGTTGTTGCCGACCAGATCCCAGTTGCCGTCCTCGGTATAGAACTTCACGGCAAAGCCGCGCGGGTCCCGGGCCGTCTCGGAGGAATCGCGGCCGCCGATCACGGTCGAAAAGCGGATCGCGAGCGGCGTCTTCTTGCCGGCTTCCTGGAACAGCTTGGCGCGGGTGTACTTGGAAGCGGGCTCGTCGCCGATCTTGCCGGTCACCTCGAGTTCGCCGTAGCAGACGAAGCCACGAGCGTGGACGACGCGCTCGGGGATCCGCTCGCGGTCGAAATGGGTGATCTTCTCGAGGAACTGATAGTTCTCCAGCGTGGCCGGACCGCGGCTCCCGACGGTGCGCTGGGACTGGTTGTTGGTGATCGGATGGCCCTGTCGGTTCGTCAGGACTTGGTCCGGCGTTCCCGACGGTGCTTTGGGGCTCTTATCCATGGCTTTCTCCCTTGAATAGATGTTTGGCGGCAATGCGCCTTCTGAAAGACCTTAGAAGGCCTGCAATCATCAATGCCAATCGATATTTTTAGAACCGTCGATCAGATTATCTGATCGGACCTTTCAGGGCGGTACCGCATATTTACGGGGGCAACATCCCGAGCCGGCATTGGTTTCGCCCAGACGCGAATGAGGCGTCGGGAATCTCGAAACTATCTGTCTGCGAGGCTCACCCGAAGATGCGGTCACCCTGCTCGTCAATGATCTGCTTGCCCTTCACAATCGCGAAGACAGTTGCCTCGTCCTTGCTAGGATGGGTCTCGGCGCGCACGAAGCGGTGCTCCTTCATCCCGGTCTCCGAGTCCTTTTCGATGATTCCTGCCGTCTGGTACCCGCCCCTGGCGGAGTACGGCGCGGGACGGATCCGGAAGCCCTTGTACTCGACAGCCTCGCCGGCAGGCTCCTCGCGGCTGTTCGCGGCGCTTCCGCCTGCGAAGCGGTTCCAGAGGTCTTTCAGGATCGACGGCATGGGCCAACTCAAGCTGTGATGATTCGTGGGGCCGAAGCATAGTCGCCCCCCAACCGATGAGCGAATCCTGCTCACTCCATCACGATCCCACGATCAGGCTTGGCCTGTGCGCATCGATGCCTTGACGGCGGTTGTCCTGAGGTCAACTCTGCAGGACAATATACCGTCGGCAAGCTGCGGGAGCCCACGATCATGAAGTATCGTCTGTTCGGATTGTTCTTCTCCGGCGCTCTCCTGACCGGCGGTATCGCCGCCGCACATCACGGATGGGGGAGCTACGACGCAGGCCGGCTCGTGTCGATCACCAGCAATGTTCAGCAGGCCAACTGGCAGAACCCCCATGTGACAGTGGTCGTGACCCATGAGAACAAGAACTGGGACGCGGTGCTGGCGCCGCCCTTCCGGATGAGCGCAAGAGGTCTGAACCCGGACATGATCAAGCGTGGAACATCGGTCCGGCTTGAGGGCTACCCTTCGACCCGCGAGGAAAGGGAGATCAGGGCCGAGCGCATCATCGTGGGTGGCAAGACCTACGAGCTGCGCTAGGCCCAATGTATCTGGACCTGCTCGCAGCGCTGGAAGGCTCCTGGCTGGGTCATGCGGGGCGACATTCAGCGTGGCTTTATACGACCG
>JAJFBI010000372.1 GCA_020697385.1 Microvirga sp.
CCGCCCGGCACGATCATGTGCACGTGCGGGTGATGCGTCATCGCCGAGCCCCAGGTGTGCAGCACGGCGGTGAGGCCGATCCGCGCCCCGAGATGCTTGGGATCGGCCGCGATGGTCAGGGTGGTCTCGGCCGCGGCCTTGAACAGGAGATCGTAGATCACGGCCTTGTTGAGGTAGGCGAGATCGGCGATCGCGGCTGGCAGCGTGAACACCACATGGAAGTAGGGCGCGGGCAGCAGATCGGCTTCTCGCGCGGCAAGCCAGTCCCGGGCCGCCGCGCCTTGGCACTTCGGGCAGTGCCGGTTGCGGCACGAGTTGTAGGCGATGCGGATGTGGCCACACTCCGCGCAGGCCTCGACATGGCCACCGAGGGCTGCGGTGCGGCAGGCCTCGATCGCCGCCATCACCTTGAGCTGGCCCAGGCTGAGATGCCCGGCCTGGGCCGCCCGCCAGGCGGCGCCATGACGCTGGAAGATATCGGCGACCTCCAGCGGCGGGCGGCTCACCGCCGCTCTGTCACCCGTCCGGCCGCGTCTCGTCCTGCGTCGCCAACCAGATCCGGTCGAGCGGGCTCATGACGGTGCGGATCGTGGAGGTGGCGACGCGGGCATAGAGCGCGGTGGTATCGAGCTTGGCATGGCCGAGCAGGACCTGGATGACGCGAATGTCGATGTCCTGCTCCAGCAGATGGGTGGCGAAGCTGTGGCGCAGGGTGTGCGGCGTCACGCGCTTCTGGATCCCGGCGGCCTGGGCCGCGGCGTGGACGGCGCGGTTCACCTGACGGGTCGACAGCGGCGTGACCGGATTGCGGCCCGGGAACAGCCAGCCCTGGGGCAGCATCAGGCCGCGGCGGCTTCCCTCGCGCCACCAGGCGCGCAGGAGCTCGAGCAGGTGCGGCGACAGCATGGCGTGGCGGTCCTTGCGGCCCTTGCCCTGCTCAACCCGGATCAGCATGCGGGTGCTGTCGATGTCGGCCACCTTGAGCGACACGATCTCGGAGACCCGCATGAGCGACACGATCTCGGAGACCCGCAGTCCGGCGCCATAGGCGGTGCCGAGCGCGGCCCTGTACTTCGGCCCTGGAGCCGCTTCGAGCAGCCGCGTCACCTCCCCGAGGCTGAGCACCAGCGGCAGCTTGCGCGGCTGGCGGACGAGCGCGAGACGGCGGGCGAGATCGGGCCGGTCCAGGGTCACGGTGAAGAAGAAGCGCAGGGCCGCGACGGCGCTGTTGATGCCCGGAGGCTGGAGGCCCGCCTGGGTCTGGTGCACCTGGAAGCGGCGCAGGTCCTCGGCGGTGGCTCTGTCGGGGGAGCGGCCGAGGAAGGCGGCGAAGGTCTTCACGTATCGGATGTAGTCGTGCTGGGTCTTGGCGGTGAACCCGCGCACGGTCATGTCCTCGATCATGCGCTGGCGCAAGGCGCTGCCGGACGGATGCGACGGGTGGACGATCATGGGGCGCTCCTCTCGAGCTGAAGGTTGACCCTTCATGCTCGGAGGCGGAGCAGCGTCCGTCACCTCTGATCGCTCACAAGCTCACTGACATCAGAGGCTCAGCGTCAGCCTTGAACCGCGCGCCCTCCCGCGCGAGCGGGTTCGTTCTCTGACCCGTTCCGGACCTTCCCGATGACGACAATGTCGCATTGCTCTTAGGGACCCCTCGATGGAACTCCGACGGAGCGCTGGTGAGGCTGCCGTTCCGACTAAGTGCAGGGACTGTTAGAACCTCTCGCCTCCGCTCCGGCTGTGCCTTTTCACCTAGCCAGCGCGGGTTGTTCCGAGTTGCTCGCGCGTTGGCATGCCGGCCTGCGCGCCCCGAGCAAGGCAAGCCAAGGATGCCCCACGGACAGCCCGTTGAAGAGCGCTCGTGAAGGGCATGGCTTCATCAAGGCCATTGGCCAGGACGCCGACGAAGGTGTCTCCGGCTCCGGTCGTATCAATCGGCTGGATCAGCTCCGCTTCAACCCTCTCGCTGTGCCCGTCAGGGTGAAAGGCAAACGCCCCGCGCGCACCCGCGGTGACGACGCAAAGGCAGCTCTTCCCCGAAAGATAGGCCCCGGCATCCCTGAAATCGTCGTACTTGCAGCCAAGGAGTGCTGCCGCCGCAATCGCCTCGTGCTCGTTGACAATGAAAATGTCCGTGGTGCCGAGGAGATTGGAGAGGTCACCGGCCGGGAATGACGGCGGAGCGGGTGCTAGGTTCCAGATGACGCGCCCACCCGCCGCCCGCACATGCCGGGCAACGCCAAGAGAGGCAGCGAACGGAACCTCCATCTGGAACACCGCGACCGTCGCGGCATCCACGGCAAAACCACGAACCGCTGCTTCCGTCAGCGAGGCATTCGCTCCGCTGGCGACGGTGATCGCGTTCTCCCCGCGCTCGTCGACGGTGATGAAGGCGCATCCGGTCGGCTCGGCACTACTGGCGACGAGATCAGCCATGACACCGTTGCGAGCGAGGTTGTCGTGTGCCGATCGGCCGAAGGCGTCGTTGCCGACGCAGGCTACGATTGCGACTTGGTGCGGCAACGATGCGCGTGCGGCGGCGACCGCTTGGTTCGCGCCTTTCCCGCCGAACAAGGTCTCGTAACGCGGCGAGAGGACGGTCTCCCCAGGCTGTGGGATCGCGGCCACGCGGGCGACTAGATCGATGTTGATGGAACCGAAGACAAGGATCATGTCACACACGCCTGCTGTCGAACCTGTTTGGACTCAGCCTTCCGCATCCATGGCGTGAAGCATTTCCACGCGGCGACGGCAGTCCTCGTCGGTGGAGAATTCCGCCGTCAGGTAGGACTCAACGAGATCCTGTGCGAGCCAGGAGCCGACGATCTTGGCGCCGATGCACATCACGTTGACGTCGTCATGCTCAACCGACTGGTGCGCCGAGTGAATGTCGTGGCAGACGGCGGCGCGAATGCCCTTGACCTTGTTGGCCGCGATCGACGCACCGACGCCCGTGCCGCAGACCATAATGCCGCGCTCGGCCTCGCCGGACTTGACCTTCTCGGTCAATGCGCGGGCGATGTCCGGAAAATCGACGGGCTTGTCATCGAAGGAGCCTACATCGACGACCTCGTGGCCGAGCGAGCGAACGTGCTCGACCACCGCATTCTTGAGGGGCCATCCGGCATGATCCGACCCGATTACGACGCGCATTGGGTAACCTTTCCTTCATGGTTGCAGGCCGGGTGGCGCTGGGCGCCACCCGATGTCTTCTTGGCTCAGCTCCGCATCTCCTGCGGGAGCTCGCTGCCATGGAATTTCTTGTAGATCTCGTTCAGCTTGCCGTTCTTCAGATTGGTCGCGATCCACTCGTTCAGCTTCTCGACCAGTGCCTGTTCACCTTTACGCACGCCGATCGCGAGATCAAAGTTCTGGATCAGAATCTTCGGCTCAAAGGGCCTGGCGGTGTTCTTGACGCCAATCTGGTTGATGATCGTATCGGAGGTTGCAACGCAATCCGCTTGACCCGAGACCGCCGCGGTTACCATGGTAGCGTCATCATCAAAGCGTGCGATCTGAAGGTTGCGGTCCTTCATCTTGGAAAGCTCTGTGTCCTGCGTCGTGCCGCGGGAGACGGCGATTGTCTTGCCCTTGAGGTCGTCCCAGTTCTTAACATCCACTGACTTGAGACAGCCGACAGAGGACTTCAAAGCCGCGTAAGGTTTCGTGAAGTCGATGACCTTAGCGCGCTCAGGGGTAACCGACAATGTCGATATGATAATGTCGGCCTTGCCGGTCTGCACGTTAGGGATTCGGGTTGCACCGGTCGTCTGAACGAATTCGAGATCAAGGCTCCAGTCTTTCGCCAGAAGCTGTGCGGTCTCGACGTCCGAGCCTGTCGGCTTGAGGTTAGCGTCCATCATCCCAGATGGCGGAATTGCAAGATCGGTTGCAATCCGGATCTTTTTTGCCTTCATGACATCGTCGAGCACGTCTGCGTTTGCAGCTGTAGCACCAACAGCAGTCATGCAAACCGTCGCCACGGCCGCTGCGAGGAATGTGCGCTTCATCATGTCGTCTTCTCCCTGGTTGTCTATCGTTGGGTGTTGGTCAGAGCCCAGTTCCGACGAACTGGGCGAGTTCAGGCGTTGCTGGCGAAGTGAGTATATCTGCGGATCCAGTCTCATGAACCTTCCCGCGATGCATGAACACCACCCGATCAGCAATGCCTCTGGCGAATCCCATCTCGTGCGTGACCATCACCATAGTCATGCCAGCCGCCGCGAGTGCCTCAATGACTTTGAGCACCTCGCCCGTTAGTTCCGGGTCAAGAGCCGATGTCACCTCGTCGAATAGCATCACCTTTGGCTGCATCGCCAGCGAACGCGCAATTGCTGCACGTTGCTGTTGGCCGCCGGATAGCTGTTCGGGATACTGATGAAGCTTATCCTCGAGCCCAACCTGAGCGAGAACCTGCTTTGCTTGCGCTTTTGCCTCCACCTTTCCGATCCGCTTTACGGAACACGGTGCAAGGATAATATTTTCCTCGATAGTCAGGTGAGGAAACAGGTTGTAGCTCTGGAAGACGATGCCGACATCCTGGCGCAGTGCCCGCAGGTCGAGTTTTGGGTCGTTGACGCGATGGCCGCACACGAGGATCTCACCGCTGTCGATCGTCTCGAAGCGATCGATGCAGCGCAGGGCGGTGCTCTTTCCGGAGCCACTGCGGCCGATGAGAACGAGAACCTCGCCACGATTGACATCGAAGCTCACCCCGTCGAGCACCTTGAGCGCACCGAAGCTCTTGTGCACGTTCGAAAGGCCGACGACCGGTGAAGCGGCATCTGTTCTGGTGATCTTGTGCATATCAAGCAGCCTCAAGTTCGATTCGGGCCGGGCCGCCCCGCATTTCCAATCGGTGACTGAACCGCGATAGCGGATAGCAGAGGGCGAAGTAGATGATGGCGATGATCGTGTAGATCAGGAATGGCTCGAATAGGGAATTGTTGATGATCTGCCCGGACCGCGCGAGCTCCACGAAGCCGACCACCGATGCCAGCGACGTGTTCTTGATGATCTGCACCATGAAGCCCACGGTCGGTGGCGTCGCGATCCGGATGGCTTGCGGAAGGATGACCTTCATCATCCGCTGGGGCCGGCTGAGAGCGAGCCCTTCCGCAGCCTC
>JAJFBI010000373.1 GCA_020697385.1 Microvirga sp.
TCCACCACCATGCCCGCCCACCCGGCCGCCATCAGCTCGGCCTTGGTCACCACCTGTCCCCGGGCGCCGACGAGCGCCCGCAGTATCGACAGCGCCCGGTTGCCAGGAGCGAGCGGCGCGCCGTCGCGCGTAAGCACTCCGCGGCCGCTGTCGAGCTCGAACGGGCCGAAAAGGAATCGTTCAGCCATGCAGGCCGCATGTTAGTGGAACCGGTTTGGAGAAATTTTGGAATTTTTTGGCGACGTCTACGGGACGCCGGCGCGCGGGACAGGGGACGCTAGGCACCGGTGCATGTCGAGGAGAAGCGAATGAAAGCGCCTTTTGATCTGACGAGAGGACGTGTCGTAAGCGGCGGCGGCTCCTATCAGAGCGAGCAAGGGTCGGTCTACGCCCCAGGGATAAGCAAGGAAACCGTCGGTTCGACCGCCGTATTTCTCGGCCGCGTGGCCCTCCCGCCTGGCGGCCGAACCAAGGCCCACGTCCACGAGCGCCATGAATCGGCTTTCTACTTGGTCAGCGGCGAGAACGTCGAGCTGTGGACCGGCGATCGTCTGCAGCACCGCGATCGCGCGAATCCAGGCGATTACCTCTTCATCCCCGCGAACGTCCCACACGTCGCGGTCAATCGCAGCGAGCATCTCCCGGCGGTGTTCATCGGTGTGCGCAACGAACCCACCGCGCAGGAGAGCGTCGTCATGCGCCCGGAACTGGACGCGCTGGTGCCCTAGCCAGAGCTAACAGGACTGGCCGTTCCTCTGACTTTCTTCTGACTTCGTGAGTGAGCTTCGCGTGGATTCTTCTTTCTCGCAAGCATTTGCTGCATGGCGCTGAGAAGCTCTACCCGGTGATTCGAATTGAGCCCGCACCTCGAGCGAACGCGTGTCAGCCGGGCCACAGGCAGCAGTCCTCGGCAAATTGCGCTTCACTGAACGATCTGGTCCGCGCGTGTCAGCATCGCCTGCGAAATGACAAGCCCAAGCGTCTTCGCCGTTTTCAGGTTGATGACCAGCTCGAACTGCACCGGCTGCTCAACGGGGAGACCCGCCGGGTCCGCGCCTCTAAGGATCTTGTCCACGAAGATGGCGGCGCGGCGGTACAAATCCCGGCGGTCTGGCGAGTAGCTCATTAGGCCCCCGGCCGCCACGTGATCTTTCGGGCCGAAGAGCGAAGGCAGTTTGTGCGTCAACGCAAGCTCGGCTAGCCGCTTTGCTCGGGCGATGAACATCGGCGTGGAAAGGACGAGCACGCCGTCGGCGCGGTTCCGGACCATCGCGGAGAATGCCGCTTCATAGTCCGCCTCGCTGCGCACCGGCACCGATTGGATCAAGAGCCCTAAAGATGGGGCCGCACCCTCAATGGCTTTCAGGCCCGGTCCGTGCGAGGGCGTGGCCGGGTCCCACACGACGGCGACACGCGAGAGCCCGGGAACCGCTTCTTTGAACAGCTCTAGGCTCTTGACGTTCGTCTCGGTCATCATGATCGAGAGCCCGGTCACGTTGCCGCCGGGCCGCGCGAGGTTCGCCACGTGGCCACTGCGCAGCGGGTCTGCATGGCTCATGAAGACGATGGGAATGATGGACGTTGCCCGCTTGGCCGCTTCGGTGTAGACCGAACTCGGCGCCATGATGATGTCGACCTTCATGCGGACAAGCTCTTCCGCAAGCTCGCGCATGCGTTCTGGCTTCCCCTCCGCCCACCGGTACTCGATGACGAGGTTTCGCCCCTCAACGTAGCCCAAATCTCGGAGTCCGCGCCGAAAGGCTTCAATCGCCTCCGGAAACACCTGCGGGCTGTCCCAGAGAAATCCGATGCGGTAAGCATTCCCCGCAGGCGGCGCCCCGACGGCAAGCGCGGCTGGGAAAAGTACAACCGCAAGAGCCAAGCCGGCGAAGCGGCGGCGTTTCATAGCCCGCCACAGTACACCCCGTCGCGCCCGCCGCATGCAACGCCACGCGATCGACCTCTCGGACCTCCAGAGGCTGTGTGTTGTAACTGGACCGGAAACCGCTGTTTTCCTGTGAGAATCTGGCGCGCCCGGCAGGATTTGAACCCACGACCCCCTGGTTCGTAGGCGCCAAATGGAAATTAGCTGCTAGTTAAATCAACAACCCGCAACGCCCCCCCAATCACTAACGTAGCAACGCGAATTAAGAAACCGGGCAATCCAGTTGTTGAAAGCTACGAAACTGCTACGCGCACTGTCTACTTACGACCCCTAAGGAGCCGGTCGGTTATCCAAACGAAGCGGGCTAACCGGCGATTCGCAGCGAGCAACGCGAGAGCCGCGAACAATTCGATCACTGGATCACCTCGTCCGCGCGCAGCAGCACCGACTGCGGAATCGTGAGGGCGAGTGCCTCGGCGGTCTTCAGGTTGACCACCAGCTCGAACTTGGTCGGTTGCTCGACGGGAAGGTCCGCTGGCTTCGCTCCCTTGAGGATTTTGTCGACGTAGGTCGCAGCGCGCCGGAACAGATCGGAGAATCTTGGCGCATACGACACCAGGCCGCCCGACTCGACGAAAAGCCTCTCCTGGTAAAGGCTCGGGAGCCGCGTCTTTAAGGCAAAGTCCACAATGAGCTGCCGGTTCTTGAAGTTCACCGGATTACCGAGGGCAAACAAGGCGTCGGCACGGCTCGCAGTCACGGTCGCGAAGGCCTCGGCGGAGTCCTCTGGCGTGCGCATCTCGATCGATTGGATCTCCAGGCCGAAGGCCGGCGCCGCGGCGAGCACTTCCTTGAACACCAGCGCCTCGACCGGGCTCGCTGGATTCCACAGCACGGCCAGATGGGAGGCCTTCGGAGCGATCTCCTTGAGAAGCTCAAAACTCTTGCCCAGAAGTTCCGGCCCGAGGTTGCTCAAGCCCGTGACGTTGCCGCCGGGCCGGGCGAGGCTCTCTACGAGGCCGAGCTTGTCCGGATACGCGGAGACCGCCATCACAATGGGAATCGTGCTCGTCGCCTGCTTGGCGGCCCGCGTCGCCTGTGTGCTTGACACGACGATGACGTCGACCTTAGCTTGGACGAGCTCGATCGCAAGGGCGGGCAGCCGGTCAGTCTTTCCCCCTGACCATCGCCACTCCATCGTGACATTGCGGTTGTCGACGTAGCCAAGGTCGCGCATGCCTTGGCGAAAGCCCTCCCAGGGAGGCGTGTCCTCGTTGCCGAGGACCCCAATGCGGGGGAGCTTCGTGGGCTGTTGCGCAAAGGTGGTGAAGGGCGCGGCGAGAATTCCACCCGCGAGCGTGCCGATGAACGTGCGCCGGTCGATCACTGAATCACCTCGTCGACAATAGAACCATCTTACGCGTCCTAGCAGGGCTGTGTCGTGGCCGAATGCGGACGCTTAGCGAAGGGCCCGGTCAAGCGTGCGTGCCGGTCGGTGCTATTTGCCGTGCCCATTTCTTGCATGCGTTTGTGGTTATGCACGGCGCACACAAACGGACTCTGGAACGGGCCCTGAAGGTCTTACAGCCGAAGGAACGGCTTGCCGTGGCTCTGGAACTGCCGTTGAAGAAATCGACAGTTACATGGCCGGCGAAAAGCCTCTCCCCCATAAAGCCCTCATCACTGCAATAGACACAGTCGCTAACGGCAAGGAGCACTCCCCGCCACGATATAAACAAGCGTAGTATCAGTGGCGAGCGCCCCTGAGGGGGTGGCGTTCCAGTGCCCAAAACAGTCGGCCAACGAGTTTTGGACCGCGCGGTAGAGAAGCTGGGCGAACGTAAGCTAGTTGTCCGGCTGCAAATCTCGCACTCAATGCTACGCGCATACCTAAGGGGGCAGTACCCTGTTCCGGACGTAATCCTGCTTCGCGCCGTTGATGTTGTGATGGACAACGGCAACACGCAGACAGTCGCTTCTCCGCCCGAGATTGGTTAGTCGCTTCTCCGCCAGAGACTGGTTAGCTGCCGGCCGGTTCAAACTCCGCGCTATTAGCGGCCTAAGTGGCGCTGCACATCCTTGACCATAGGTCCGGCGGCTTGGACTGCCTTCCTGAGCTCGTCCCGCGAAACGCCGAATTTCTAGTAAGTAAGCTCGTGCTGCTGGTCAACGTTAATGCGGGAATCGTCCGGCTTGCCGGTTTGCTTCAGGTCGTCCGCCATTCCTGCCTCCGTTTCGAATGCGTCAGCTGCTCAGTCGGCGTGCGGACCCGCACAGCGGGAGTGTTGCGCAACTCCTCGAG
>JAJFBI010000374.1 GCA_020697385.1 Microvirga sp.
CGCATGTAGACCTGCGCGTTGACCGAAGAGCCTCCGCCCAGGACATTGGCCTGAGGGATATCATGCACGCGCCCGTCCAAATGCTCCTGCGGCACCGTGTGGTGATAGCGCATGTATTTGCTGCCGTTGATCATCTTGAAGATGCCCGGCGGCATGTCGAGGAGCGGATGACGATGGGAGTAGCCGCCTTCGAGCAACAGGACGCGCCTGCCTTCGTTGACGAGGCGCGCGGCGGCCACCGAGCCGGAAGATCCGCCGCCCACCACGATGTAGTCAAAACGCTCTTTCATTCCTGCATCCTGCTCAAAATATGCCGGAGGAACTCCGATGCCTCAGGCCCTGATCCTGTCGAGACCGCTCCAGTCGAATGCGATGCCGTGGCCGGGGCGATCCGGCGCCAGCGCGAAACCATCCTGGATCTGCAGGGGCTCGGCGATGTAGCGCTCCAATCCGAACCCGTGGGCTTCGAGGTACGAACGGTTCGGGCAGGCGGCGAGGAGGTGAACGGTCACGTCATGGGCGCCGTGGCTCGTGACCGGAAGATTGAAGGCCTCGGCCAGATGGGCGATCTTCATGAAGGGCGTGACGCCGCCGCAATTGGTGACGTCCGGCTCCGGATAGGTGACTGCGCCGCCTGCCACATAGAGCTTGAACTCCCACAGGGTGCGTAGGTTTTCGCCGGCTGCGATCGGCAGTCCGCCCTCGCGCACGATGCGGGTATGACCTGCCGGATCATCGGGAATGGTCGGCTCCTCGAGCCAGGTGAGATCGAAGGGCTGGAGCGCGCGTGCCGCCCGTATGGCGCCGTCGACGCTCCACTTCATGTTCGCATCCACCATGAGCGGAAAGCCGGCGCCGAGATGTTCGCGCATCGCCTTCACGCGCTCGACATCCTCGAACAGGTTGGCGCGCCCGACCTTCATTTTGATGGCGCGGAAGCCTTTTCCCAGGTTGTCGTCGGTCTGGCGCAGGAGCTTGTCGAGCGGCAGATCGAGATCGATGCCGCCAGCGTAGCAGGGCACTTCGGGATCAAAGCCGCCAAGCGCTTTCCAAAGCGGGAGGCTGGCGCGCTTGGCTTTGAGGTCCCACAGGGCCATGTCGAAGGCCGACAGCGCCAGAACGGTCGGGCCGCCGCGGCCGCCGTAATGAAGCGCCCACCACGCCTTGTGCCAGAGGCGTTCGGTCTCGTCGGCCTCTTCGCCGTCCATGATCTCGGGCAACTCGCGGGCGAGGATCGTATCGATGGCGGCACCGTTGCGACCGACCGTGAAGGTATAGCCGACGCCTTCCGCGCCATCGGCGTCCCGGATGCGCACCGTGTTGAGCTCGAAGGCGCGCATCTCGCCATGCATGGAATCGGTCAGAACCGTCGGCAGCGGGATCCGGTAGAAACCGGGTTCGATGGAGGTGATCCGGGGCATGGTTGTCCTTCTCAGTGATGGAGTGCGTGGCCGTCAGGCGGCCTCTTCCGTGCGCATGCTCAGCCGGGCCTGGATGGCGACAACAAGCAGCAGGAACGCGCCGCGGATGACGGATTGCCAATAGGCGGAGAGGCTGATCCAGCCGAGGCCGTTCTCGAAATTCAGGATGTTGAAGATCAGGCCGAGGAGAAGCACGCCGGCCAGCGTCGAGCCGACAGAACCGACTCCGCCCATAAGCAGCGTACCGCCGACCACGACGGCCGCGATGGCGAAGAGCTCCCAGCCAACTCCCTCTATCGGCTGGCCTGCTCCGAACTGCGCCGCAAGGATCACGCCTGCGAGGCCTGCGAGGCCGCCGCTCGCTAGGTACACAAGTGCCTTCACCCTCTGGGCGGGAAGTCCCATGAGGCGGGCCGCGTCCTCGTTGCCGCCGATTGCGAGCACGGTGCGGCCGAAGGCGGTGAAGTTGAGAATGAGCGAGCCGAGAAGATAAGCGATGAGGGCGATCCAGGCCGGAATGGGAAAGCCGAGGAAATCGCCCTGGCCGAGTTCCACGAAGCCTGTTCCATAGGATACGGAAACCGATTGGTTGCCGGCCAGCAGCAGCGCGCAGCCGCTTGCCGCCAGCATGGTTGCGAGCGTCGTGATGAAGGGCAGGATGTTGAGCCTCGTGATGATGAAGGCGTTGCAGGCACCAATCGCCAGCCCGGCGGCTAACCCGCCGAGCAGTCCAGGCATGACGCCGTAGGGCGAGAGCAGGGCGGCGACCACGCTGCCGAGGGCGGCCGTCGAGCCCACCGAGAGGTCGATGCCGCCGGTGATGATGACGAAGCACATCCCGAGCGCCACCAGGGCGAACATGCTGTTGTAGCGCAGGACCGAGAGCACGTTGAAGGCGCCGAGGAAGTTCTCGTAGCGCACCCAGCCGAACAGGATCAGGGCGACAAGGGCGAGAAGCACCCCGTAGCGTCCGATATCCTGAAACAGCTTGAGCGGGATCCTGTTCATGGGCGACCTCAGCGATGGCTCTGCCGCTGCAGCCAGACGGCCAGCACGATGATCGCGGCCTTGACCACGAGGGCGGCCGCATCGGGGACGCCGTTCGCCAGAAGGGTGTAACGGACGAGCTGGATGATCAGCGCTCCCACCAGCGTGCCGATAACTGTGGCCCGGCCGCCGGTGAGGAGCGTTCCGCCGACGGCCACGGCCGCGATCGCATCAAGCTCCATGCCAAGGCCGACAAGGTTGGCGTCCGCAGCAGAGTTCCGTGCGATGACGATCAGACCCGCGATGCCGGAGAGAAAACCGCTGATCAGGTAGACCCGCTGCTTCACGGACGCGACGGGAATTCCGGACAGCCGGGCGGCCTTCTCATTGCCGCCGATCGCGAGGATCTGCCGTCCGAATACGGTCCGCCTGAGCATCCAGGCTGCCACAGCCACGATGATGATCATCAAGACGGCTTGGAACGGAATGCCGAAGACTCGCCCGAGGCCGATGAACTGGAAGCTCGGCAGGTTGAACACCTGCAGATTGCCGTTGGTGAAGACCTGGGCGATGCCGCGCCCGGCGATGAAGAGCACCAGCGTGGCAATGATCGGCTGGATGCGCAGGCGTGTCACGAGCCAGCCATTGAACCAGCCGAGCGCCGCCGCTGCCAGAACCGGCACGATGAAGGCCAGCGCCACCCCAATGGCCGGATGGGGCATGGGAAAGAGCTTGCCGAGAAAGATCAGCGGCGCCAGCGCGCCGGCAATCGCCATGAGAGCGCCGACCGAGAGATCGATGCCGCCCGTAGCGATGACGAGGGTCATCCCGACACCGACGATGACGATGGCGCAGACCTGGGTGAGGTTGACGTGGAGGGTCTGCCACGTGGCGAAGTTCGGCGTGATGGCAAGGTTGACCAGGATCAGAAGCGCCAGCGCAATCCAGGCGCCGTAGCGCGTCATGATGGTTCTGATATCGAACCCTGTCGCTCGATGCGCCGGAGGCAGCGTGGTTGTCGTATCAGCCATGGGCGGGCTCCCGGGCGTTCTCGTGCCCATGAGCCATGGCGGCCATCACACTCTGCTCGTTCACCGCGTTGCCCTGCAACTCGGCCGCGGTGCGGCCGTCGCGCAGGACGAAGATGCGGCTGGCTGCCTCCACGACCTCCTCCAGTTCCGACGAGATCATCAGGACGCCGAGGCCCTGTCCGGCCAGCTCTCGGATCAGGCTGAGAATTTCGGCTTTTGCCCCGACATCGATGCCTCGGGTCGGCTCGTCCAGAATAAGAAGCTTGGGATTCATGCAGAGCCAGCGGGCCAGCAAGACCTTCTGCTGGTTGCCGCCGGAGAGTTCGCGAATCCGCTGTTCCGGACCGGTGCAGCGGATGCCGAGACGCTTGATGAAGCGGTCCACAATCTCCCGGCTGCGGGCCTCGTCGACGATGCCGCGCCGGGCCAGGTGCGGCATAAGTGCGAGCGTCAGGTTCTCGCGCACGGACATGTCGGGGATGATGCCTTCGAGCTTTCGATCCTCCGAGCAGAAGCCCATCCCGGCCCGGATGGCATCCGAAGGGGTTGCGATGCCATTCTCCTGCCCTGCGAACGCAATCGTTCCGCCATCAGGTTTATCGGCTCCGAATACGGCCCGTACGGATTCCGTTCTGCCTGCTCCGAGCAGCCCGGCGAGGCCGACAATCTCGCCGGGCCTCACATCGAAGCTGACATCGCTGACCTTGCGGCCAACAGAGAGGTTCCGGACCTTCAGCACGGGTTC
>JAJFBI010000016.1 GCA_020697385.1 Microvirga sp.
GGTCGTCCCGGCTTCGGCATGCTGATCGACGGCACCTATGGCCGCGAGGCCCTGTTCCGCGCCGCCGATCATCCGTTCTGGATCGGTCGTCCGGTGGAGTTGCCGGGGTCGCGCCCACTCGATTTCGAGGGTGGCGGCTCGCTCGGCGCGAAGCTTGTGGAATGGCCCGTGGGACACACCATCAAGTGCCTGTGCTTCTACCACCCCGACGATCCGCCGGAGCTGAAGGAGCGTCAGGAGCGCGACCTGTTGCGCCTTCATGATGCGACGCGCCGCATCGGCCGCGAATTGCTGGTGGAGATCATCGCCGGCAAGCACGGGGTGCTGGGAACCGATACCGTCGCGGGCATCCTGCAGCGTCTCTACGATCTCGGCATCAAGCCCGACTGGTGGAAGCTCGAGCCGCAGCGCGACGAGGCCTCCTGGCACGCCATCGGCAAGGTGATCGCGACGAATGACCCCTACTGCCGCGGCATCGTGCTGCTCGGCCTCGAAGCGCCGGAGAACGAGCTGGAAGCGGCCTTCGCGGCTGCCGCCAAGGAGCCTCAGGTGAAGGGTTTTGCCGTAGGCCGCACGATCTTCAACGAGGCCGCGCGGCGCTGGCTAAAGGGCGAGATCGGGGACGAGGCCGCAATCAGCGACATGGCCGCACGGTTCCAGCGCCTCGTCGATGCGTGGCAGCGGGCATCCGGCCGGGCGCAGGCCGCGTGAGGCCGGCGGAGCTGTTATTCTGAAGACGAGCTTGAGAAGGCTGCGCCCCTCGTTCAAGGTCGGCGCCATTCGAGAGGAAAATCCATGAGCACGATCCGCCTGACCATGGCGCAAGCCATTGCCCGCTTCCTGACGGCGCAGAAGACGGAGATCGACGGGCAGGTGATGCCGCTCTTTGGCGGTGTCTGGGCGATCTTCGGCCACGGCAATGTGGCCGGCATAGGCGAGGCGCTGCACGGAGTTCGTGACACGCTTCCCACCTTCCGTGCCCACAACGAACAGGGCATGGCCCATGCGGCCATCGCCTTCGCCAAGGCCTCTCGGCGTCGGCGCATGATGGCCTGCACCACCTCCATCGGCCCTGGCGCCACCAACATGGTGACGGCCGCAGCCGTGGCGCATGTGAACCGCCTGCCGCTGCTGCTGCTCCCCGGCGATGTCTTCGCCAACCGAAGGCCCGATCCGGTGCTGCAGCAGATCGAAAATTTCTCCGATGGCACGATCTCGGCCAATGACTGCTTCAAGCCTGTCTCGCGCTACTTCGACCGCATTTCGCGCCCTGAGCAGATCATACCGGCACTGCAACGCGCCATGGCTGTGCTCACGGATCCGGCTGATTGCGGGCCGGTGACGCTGGCGCTCTGCCAGGACACGCAGGCCGAGGCCTACGATTATCCGGAAAGCTTCTTTGCGGAAAAGATCTGGACCCAGCGCCGCATCCGCCCCGACGAGACGGAACTGGCTCAGGCCGCCGATCTCATCCGCAACGCCAAGAAGCCCTTCATCGTCGCCGGCGGTGGCGTGCTCTATTCCGGCGCGGAACAAGCGCTCGCCGATTTTGCCGAGAAGCACGGACTCTCGGTCGGTGAGACGCAGGCCGGCAAGTCGAGCTTAGCCCATGACCATCACGCCAATCTTGGCGCAGTCGGCGTCACAGGCACGGGTGCTGCCAATGCGCTGGCCGAAGATGCCGACGTAGTGATCGCGGTGGGAACACGCCTGCAGGATTTCACAACCGGCTCCTGGGCCCTGTTCAAGAACCCGAACCGGCGCATCGTCGGCCTCAACGTACAGGCTTTCGATGCCACCAAGCACAACGCGATGCCGCTTGTATCGGACGCACGCGTCGGGCTCGAAGCGCTGAGCCGGGCGCTCGGCAACTGGAAGGCGCCGGAGGCCCTGGCCAGCAAAGCCCGCGAGGAGAAGTCCCGCTGGTTCGCCACTGCCGCCCGCTTCACCGATCCGACTAACGCGGAGCTGCCATCCGACGCGCATGTGATCGGCGCCGTTCAGCGTAATTCGCAGCCAACGGACGTGGTGGTCTGCGCGGCCGGCGGCCTGCCGGGCGAGTTGCACAAGCACTGGAAGGCGAGCACAGCGCTCGGCTACCATCTGGAATACGGCTATTCATGCATGGGCTACGAGATCGCAGGCGGCCTAGGCGTAAAGATGGCCGATCCTTCCCGTGAGGTGATCGTGATGGTGGGAGACGGCTCCTACCTGATGATGAACTCCGAGCTCGCCACCTCGGTGATGCTGGGCCAGAAGCTCACCGTCGTTCTGCTCGACAACCGCGGCTATGGATGCATCAACCGCCTGCAGCGCGCGACCGGCGGTGAGAGCTTCAACAATCTCCTGCAGCACACGAACCATGTGACCCTGCCCGACATCGACTTCGCCGCACATGCGGCCAGCCTCGGTGCGCAGGCCGTAAAGGTGAAGGGCATCGGCGAGCTGGAGGATGCGCTGAAAAAGGCGCGCGGCGCCGAGCGCAGCACCGTGATCGTCATCGACACTGATCCCCTCGCCTCCACCGATGAAGGCGGCCATTGGTGGGATGTGGCGGTGCCGGAGGTTTCCGTGCGCGAACAAGTGAAAGCCGCTCGCAAGAATTATGAAGCAGCCCTCGCTGCACAGCGGGTGGGCGATTAATCACGATAGAAGGGCAAGAACATGACGATCCGTATCGGGGCCAATCCCATCGGCTGGTCCAACGACGACATGCCGGAACTCGGCGGCGAGACACCGCTTGAGGTGTGCCTCGCCGAGGCCAAGGAAGCGGGTTTCGAAGGCATGGAACTCGGCAACAAGTTTCCGCGCGAGCCCGAGGCCCTGAAGAAGGCGCTGGCGCCGTTCAACATGGCCTGCGTCTCCGGCTGGTATTCCGCCGAGCTTCTCACGCGCGATGCCGATGCGGAGATGAAAGCGCTGCGCCCGCATCTCGACCTGCTTAAAAGCATGGGCTCGAACGTGCTTGTCTTCGCCGAAACGTCGAACGCCATTCATGGCGACCGCTCGAAGCCCCTCTCGCAGCGTCCTATGATGAAGGACGGCGACTGGGCCGAGTTCGGTCGCCGCATCACTGAAGTTGCGGAGCGGACTCTGGAGGAGGGTGTACGCGTGGTCTATCACCACCACATGGGCACCATCGTGGAATCGGAAGCCGATATAGACGCTTTCATGCGCTCGACCGGTGAGGCCGTGCACCTGCTGCTCGACACGGGTCACGCCACCTGGGGCGGCGCGGACCCGGCGGCGCTCGCCCGCCGCTACCGCAGCCGCATCAGCCATGTTCATACCAAGGACGTGCGCAAAGCCGTGATGGAGAAGTCCAAGGCGGAAGGCTGGAGCTTCCTCGATTCGGTCATCGAGGGCGTCTACACGGTGCCGGGCGACGGCATGGTGGATTTCGTCTCCGTGTTCAAGGAACTGCCGGGCTATAGCGGCTGGGTGGTGATCGAGGCGGAGCAGGACCCAAAGAAGGCTCATCCGCTGACCTATGCCAAGATGGGTTATGCCAATCTGACCCGCTACCTCAAGGAAGCCGGCCTGCGATAAGGGAGATGTGCGATGTCCAAGCTTCTCGTCAAACCGTCGGCGCCCGATGAAACGGGCCGCATCCATGCCATCACGCCGCAATCGGCCGGCTGGACCTATGTGGGCTTCGAGGTTTATCGGCTGAAAAGCGGGCAGAGCCTGAAGCAAGCGACGGGAGACCGGGAAGCCTGCATCGTTCTGCTCTCAGGCAAGGCGCGTGTTGCGGCCTCCGGACAGGATTTTGGCACGATCGGAGGGCGCAGTTCGCCGTTCGAGCCGGATCCGTGGTCGCTCTATGCGCCGGCCCGCTCCGAGTGGTCGCTGCAGGCGGAGACGGATTGCGAGATTGCCGTCTGCACTGCGCCCGCCGAGGGCAAGCTGCCGGCGCGCGTGATCGGTCCCGATCGGGTGGGGCAGGAGACGCGCGGCAAAGGCACGAACACCCGCCATGTGCGCAACATCCTGCCCGAAACAGAGACGGCGGAGAGCCTGCTCGTGGTCGAGGTCATCACGCCCTCCGGTCACTGGTCGAGCTACCCGCCGCACAAGCACGACCGGGACATGCTGCCGCACGAGTCGCTCCTGGAGGAGACATATTATCACCGGCTGAACCCACCCTCGGGCTTTGCCCTGCAACGGGTCTATACGGACGACCGCTCCCTTGACGAGACGCTGGCAGCGGCAAACGGCGACGTGGTGTTGGTGCCGAAAGGCTATCACCCGGTCGGCGCACCGCACGGCTACGAACTCTATTATCTCAACGTCATGGCTGGCCCGAAGCGGGTGTGGAAGTTCCACAACGACCCGGATCACGAGTGGATGCTGAAGTCCTGAGCTGGGGCATCGTTATAAACGGAGAACCGGCACCACTTGTCCGCACGATGCGCCTAACGTGAGCCCCATGTCGCTTGATCTGCCTGAGCCTTTCGGGCATGAGGCGAACACCATTTCCCTGAGAGACCCCATGACTTGGTCCGATCTCGCCTCACGCGCCTTCAAGACCGTGATCGCGCTCGTCAGCGCCATCGTGATGGACTACGCTTTCCTGAACGGCCGCATGACCCGTCAAGCCGTAACGGGGATCGAACGTATGGCCGCGGATGCGCCGGCTCTCGTTGACCGGTTGGTGACCAGCGCCCTCAACATCAAGTGGGACCGCTGAACGCTCAGCGCGCTCCAACAACCTCCAGGGCCATCCCGGCCATCATCGGCACGGCCTCGCCCATGCGGCGGGCACGCTCCGGATTGGAGGCATTGCCGTCCAGGGAGCGCTTATAGACGCCCTGCAGAATCGCCGCGAGGCGGAAGAAGCTGAAGGCGAGATAGAAGGGCCAGTGGCCGATCACCTCGGTTCCTGTCCGCCGGCAATAGAGCGCCACATATTCGGCCTCCGTGGGAATACCGTGGGCCTTTCTGTCGATGCCGCCTAAGCCCCGGAAGGCGCCCTCCGAGGGCAGCCGCCACTGCATGCACTGATATGCGAGATCGGCCAAAGGATGGCCCAGGGTCGAGAGTTCCCAGTCGAGCACCGCCAGAATGCGCGTTCCGGCCGGCTCGAAGATCATGTTGTCGAGCCGGTAATCGCCATGGACGAGGCTCACCCGACCATCATCGTCCGGCGTATGGCGTTCCAGCCATGCGATGAGGTCATCCATGGCCGGAACAGGGTGCGTTTCGGAGGCACGATACTGTCCCGTCCAGCGGGCGATCTGGCGCTCGAAATAGCTTCCCGGCTTGCCGTAATCGGCAAGACCGACGGCCGCGGGATCGACCTTGTGCAAGGCGGCAAGCGCGGCATTCATGGAATCATAGATCGCGCTACGCTCCGCAGACTGAAGATCCGGCAGCCTGCCATCCCAGAAGATGCGCCCCTCCACGTAATCCATGACGTAGAACATTGAGCCGATGATCGCGTCGTCCTCGCACAGGTGCAGGACACGCGGCACCGGCACGTCGGTATGGGCAAGCGCCTTCATGACCCGGTATTCGCGGTCGACCGCGTGGGCCGATTTCAGCAGCGTTCCGGGCGGCTTGCGCCGCAGCACGAAGCGGCCTTGCGTCGACGTGATCAGAAAGGTCGGATTCGATTGGCCTCCGGCGAATTTCTCTGCGCTGACCAGGTGGCCGAAGCCCGGAACATGCGCGGCGAGATAGGGGCCTAGGCGCTCCGTGTCGAGATGAGCTGCTTGCGCTGACATAAGCTGTCAACCGAGCACGGCGAGGGTGAGCCACTCGGCCGCAAGCGCTGGCTTCTCCGCTCCTTCGATCTCGACGCTGACCTGATAGCGCAGCATGGCCTGGGTTTCTGAGCGCATGGAGATTTCCGAGAGGATAAAGCGCCCTCTCACCCGCGCGCCCACCGGCAAAGGCGAGAGAAAGCGAACACGCTCCAGGCCGTAGTTGATGCCCATCGTCCGATTTATAATCTTGGGCAGCGCCTCCTGCCCCATGGCGGACAGGAGAGACAGGGTAAGGAAACCATGTGCAATCGTGCCGCCAAAGGGCGTCTCCGCCAGGGCACGCTCGGGATCAACGTGAATGAACTGGAGGTCCTCCGTCACGGCAGCGAAGCGGTCGATCCTGTCCTGATCGATCAGCTTCCAGGACGAGACGCCGAGTTCCTGGCCGACCCGGCTCTTCAGCTCGTCGATGGAGACGGACAATGCGGCATGCACGTTCATAGCGATGCCTCGCCGAAGATCTTGTGTCCTGTTTCCACGCCAATGCCGCCATCGAGCGGGATGATGGCGCCGGTCGTGTAGGCTCCGCCGCGGCCGCAGAGAAACAGGAGCGCACCGGCGATATCGTCCGGGCGGCCGATGCGGCCGAAGGGGATGCTGGCGGCCACCAGCGCACGCTTGTGCTCGTCACCCGTGGCAAAAGCCGTCATGCGGCTCTGGAAAGGCCCGGGCGCAAAGGCATTCACGGTGATCCGACGTGGGGCAAACTCCTTCGCCAAGATGCGCGTGAGGTGGTGTACCGCGGCCTTGGACGCCGCATAGGAATAGGCATTGTCGCCGATGGGCGCTGCACCCATCACAGAACCGAGATTGACGACACGGGCCGGGTCGTCGTCACTGGCTGCGGCCTCGAGCAGGGGCAGGAGTTGCTGGGTGAGCGTGAAGAGGCCCGCCACATTGACGGAGAACACGCCATCCCATGCCTTGTGCGGGAAATGCTCCAGCGGCTCGCCCCAGGTCTTGCCCGCATTGTTGACGAGGATGTGAAGATGCGGCGTGCGCGCCTTCACCTCGGAGGCTAACGCCATCACGCCGGCTTCCGTCCCCACATCGCCGGCAAAACCCTCCGCAGTGCCGTCGGCGTCGAGCGCATTCAGCTCCCGCGCCACAGCTTCGCAGTCCTCGCCCTTGCGCGAGGCGATCAGAACCCGCGCGCCGGCCCGCACGAGGGCCTCGGCGATCATGCGGCCGATCCCAGTGGCGCCCCCGGTCACGAGCGCCGTCTTGCCCGCGACCGAGAACAGTGAGCTGAGATAATCCTGAGCCATCGCCCCTCACGCAGCCGTGGGAAGGACGTAGTCCTTTAGGATCTTGCGCAGCTCCAGCTTGGAGATCTTACCGGTGGCCGTGAGCGGGATGCTCTCGACGAAGAGCACGTCGTCGGGCACCTGCCAGGTCGCCACCTTGGTGGCAAGATAGGTCAGGATATCTTCCTTCGCGGGCTTCGCATCGGGTTTGGGCATCACAACGAGGAGCGGCCGCTCGCCCCAGCGCGGATGCGGCATGGCGAGCACGGCGCAGTTGGCAACACCCGGCGCGCCCAAGGCCGCGTTCTCGAGGTCGATGGAGGAGATCCACTCGCCGCCGGACTTCACCAGATCCTTGGTGCGGTCGACGATCTGGAGGAACCCGTCCGGCGTGATCTTGGCGACGTCACCCGTCCTGAACCAGCCTTCCGCATCGAGCGCCTGCGCGGTTGCAGCCTCATTGTTATAGTAGCCCGACGCAATGGAAGGCCCGCGCACGCAGAGCTCGCCGAAAGCTACGCCGTCCTTAGGCAGTTCCTTGCCATTCTCGTCGACGATCTTCATGTCGACCATGAAGAGCCGGCGGCCCTGGCGAACTTTGAGCGCAACCTTCTCGTCAAGCGGCAGCTGCTCCATCTCGGGGCTCAGCATGCCGAAGGTGCCGATGGGGCTCATCTCGGTCATGCCCCAGCCGTGGCAGACGCTGATTCCGTAATCGCGCTCGAAGGCTTCGATCATCGGCTGCGGCGCCGCCGAGCCGCCGATGATGACGTAATCGAGTCCTTCCGGTTTGCGGCCCCTCTGCTTCATCTCGTGCAGTAGCCCGAGCCAGACGGTCGGCACGCCCCAGCTGCTGTCGACCTTCTCGGCCTCCATGAGGTTGAACAGGCTCGCACCATCGAGTTTCGCGCCCGGGAAGATGAGCGCGGTGCCGGAGAGAGGGGCCGAATAGGGCAGCGCCCAGGCGTTGACGTGGAACAGCGGCACCACGGGCAGGATCTTCTTGCCCATGCCGAAATAGCGCGAGGCGCCAATCACCGACGTCATGGCGTGGATCACCTGCGAGCGATGCGAGTAGAGCACACCCTTAGGCTCGCCCGTGGTGCCGGAGGTGTAGCTCAGCGCCGCGGCGGTATTCTCGTCGAGGTCTGGCCAGGTGATGGTATCGGGCTGTCCGGTGAGCAGATCCTCGTAGCACCGGAGACCATCGAGCCCCTCCTGCGCCGGCATCGTCTCGCGGCCGGTCATCGCCACGAAGGTGATGTTCTGGGGCAGCTTCGGCCGCAGGGCGGCGACAAGCGGCGCGAAGGTGAGGTCGAAGAAAAGCGCCGTGTCCTGCGCGTGATTGACGATGTAGACGAGCTGCTCGGGGAAAAGGCGCGGATTGATGGTGTGGCACACGGCGCCGATGCCTGAAATGGCATAGTAGAGCTCGAAATGCCGGTAGCCGTTCCAGGCGAGGGTCGCCACGCGGTCACCCGGCTTGACGCCGAGCGCCCGCAGCCCATGCGCCAATTGGGCGATCCGCTTGTGAATGTCATTGTAGGTGGTGCGGTGAATGCCGCCTTCGGTCGCGACCGAGACTATCTCGGTATTGGCGTGCACCTCCGCGGCCAGATCGATGATCGCCGGGATCGACAGCTGCCGATCCATCATCAGTCCCTTCAACATCGGTTCTTCCCTCCATTTATTGCTTATTGTCAGGAATTTATCGGCCGCTCGAAACTTGTCCAGCCTGCCGAAGGGATGGCATCGAGGCCTGATCCAGAACCGCGATGGTGGCAAGCGCAACCGCTGTCTGCTTCTCGCGCCCGTCCTTTTCGGTGAACACATCCGCCGCCACGATGATCATGCGGCTGCCGGGCTTCACCATCCGCGAGCGGCAGATGAGCCGATCTCCATCAGCCGGCGAGAACAGGTTGAGCTTGTATTCGGCCGTGAGGACCCCCTGCCCTGGCTTGAGAACGGTCGCGGCGGCAATAGTCGTGCCGTTGTCGATCAGAAAAGCCGTGACGCCGCCGTGGAACAGGCCGTGCTGCTGGAGCAGATCATCGCGACGAGCGACGGAGATCGTCGCAGAGCCGTGCGTCAGGTCGTCGATCTGGGCTCCAACGAGGCGCATGAAACCCTGAAGAGCCACCCGCTCTCGAATTCCGGCAGCTCGGCTCTCGAATGAAATCGCATCCATGCGGATCGCCTGCCCTTCTGCGGAAGAAGCAGAGCCGGCTCTAAAGCCGGCCCTGCCATCGAAGTTTTACTGGCCGAGGCTTGCCGCCTCGACGGTCTCGACCTTGCCGCCCTTGACGACGCCCACCACGATGTTGGCATTGGTGCCGCCGCGCTCATCGACGCTCGTGATGCGCGCCGGGTTCTTCTCCGGCGGCAGCTTGCCATAGGCCTCGCTCAGCTTGGCATGAATGGCCTTCGGGTCGGATACGCTGCCGGCGAGCTTCATGGCCTCGGCTACGGCATTCAGGGTCGAGTAGTGGTAGGAGGCTTCCGTGCCCGGGTTGCGGTCGTAGAGCTTTTTGAACTTCGCGATAAAGCTTTCAGTACCGGGACGCTTGTCATAGATCAGCGGCAGAACGCCGACCGAGCCTTCGAGCATGTCCATGCCGCCGGTGACAGCAGCCATCTCGTCGAGCTTGGCCTGATCCATCACGGCGAATCCGCCCTTGAAGCCGAGTTCGCGTGCCTGCTTGGCGATGAGAGCCGTGGGCTCCGAGGCGCCGCCGATGAACAGCACGTCTGGGCTTGCCGCGAGCACACGGCTGACGCCGCTGTAGAAGTCCGTATCCTTGTTGTAGGACATCGGGTTCTCGGCCACGATCTGACCGCCGGCCTTCGTCCAGGCTGGACCGAAGAGCTGCGCCCAAGCCTTGGCATAATCATGATCGCCGCCGGCCATGGCGAGCTTCTTGCCGAAGGTCTTCATCTGCACGTTGATGAAGGGCTGCACATAGCCCGCGAAGGACGGCGGAATGCGAAGGGTCAGCTTGTTGCCGCGCTCCGTCATATTCGGCACGCTGGTATAGGCGCCGAGAATGAAGTTGTCCTGCTCATTGAAGGCCTGGATCGCGAAGGCGCCGCCGGAATGGGGCGTGAAAACCATCGGCGTGTTGTTCTGCGCCTTCAGGCGCTTGGCGTTCACGGCCGCTTCGCTGGGCGAGTACTTGTCGTCGAGCGCCACGATGTTGAACTTGTACTTCTTGCCGCCCACATCGAAGCCGCCGGCATCGTTGATCTCCTTCGCGGCCATCTCGAGGCCGACCAGGGTGTTCTTGCCGTAGAGCGCGGCGCCGCCGCTGAGCGGGCCGGTATAGCCGATATTCACCGTCTCCTGAGCCGATGCAACGGACGCGAAGCCGGCCGCCAGCGTCACTGCGCCTGCGGTGTGAACCAGGTGTTTCCAAAGAGCCATTTGTTTTCCTCTCCTCTTGTTCTTTCTTCATGGGGCGGGAGTTCGACCGTGGTCGGCTCCCGTCTCTTTAGTTGGCGAACCTTTTGAGCTCGCAGGCTTCCACAACCGGCGCCGGATCAGGCGCCGATATAGGCTTTCCGAACACGCTCGTCGTTGAGCAGGGTATCCCGGTCGCCTTCCATGACGATCCGGCCGCTCTCGATGACGTAAGCGCGATGGGCGATCTGCAGGGCCGCATAGGCGTTCTGCTCCGCGAGCAGCACCGTCGTGCCCTTGTCGTTGATCGCCTTGATGACGCCGAGCACCTGCTTGACCACCAGGGGCGCGAGGCCGAGCGACGGCTCGTCCAGCAGCAGGACCTGCGGCCGCCCCATCAGGGCACGGCCGATCGCCACCATCTGCTGCTGGCCGCCGCTCAAGGAGCCGGCCATATCGTGCCGCTTCTCGTACAGAATTGGGAACATTTCGAAGACCTGATCGAGGATCTTCTCGGATTCCTTCTTGTCCTGGCGATGGACATAGGCGCCGAGCAGCAGGTTCTTGCGCACCGACATTTCGGGGAAGAGCTTGCGTCCCTCCGGGCAATGAACAACGCCGGATTGAACGATCTGGGATGGCTTGCGCCCGGCGATGTTCTGGTCCTTGAACCAGATGTTGCCGCGGCTGAGCTTGCGCAAGCCGCTGATGGCGAGAAACAGCGAGCTCTTGCCGGCGCCATTGGCGCCCAGCATTACGACGAGTTCGCCGGGCTCCGCATGGATCGAGATTCCGTCGAGCGCCCGGAAGCTGCCGTAATTGAGCTGTGCTCCCTCAAGCCGCAGCATAGTCAGCTCCCAGATAGGCCTCGATTACGCGCTGGTCGGACCGGATCTGTGCCGGCGTCCCTTCGGCGATCATCTCGCCGTGGTCGAGCACCACGATCTTGTCGGCGAGGCTCATGATCATGTCCATCTTGTGTTCGATGAGGCACACGGTCAGCCCCTTGCGGATCATCTTCCGGATGAGTTCGGCCAGCCCCAGCGTCTCCTCCGGGTTGACGCCGCCGGCGGGCTCGTCGAGCAGCACGATCTTCGGATCGGTGGCGAGTGCCAGGGCGAAGGCCACGCGCTTGCGCTCCTCTTGTGAAATGTCCGCCGCTAGGTGGTGCGCCACCGAGGAGAGCCCGACGAAGTCGAGCACCTCTTCGGCCTTTGCGCGGCAGCGATGCTCGTCCTCTTTCAGGCGCTTCGTATTGAGCACCACATCCCAGAAGGTGGATGTGGTGCGCAAACGATGCCCGACGATGAGGTTGTCGAGCACCGTCGCCTTGTCGAACAGGGTGGTCGACTGGAAGGTGCGCGCGACGCCGAGCTTCGCGACCTGATCGGGTCTCAGACCCGTCACGTCCTGTCCGTCGAAGATGATGCGCCCGGTGGTGGGCTTATGATACCCGCTCACCAGATTGAAGAACGTGGTCTTGCCGGCACCGTTCGGGCCGATGATCGCATTGATGCGACCCTTATCGAACGTGGTGGTCACATCGCGAACCGCCGTCAAACCGCCGAAACGCTTGGTCAGCCCTTTGATCTCAAGCATTGGTGCCAACCTCCTGCTGCGAGCCCACCACGGAACGCTGGAGGCGCCTATCCTGCATGGAGGCTGCTGCCCGCCGAGCCTGCCGTTCGCGCCAGTAGCCGATGAGGCCCTGTGGGAAGAACATGACCAGCAGGATCAGGAGCGGACCGAACACGATCATCCGGAAGTCCTGCAGGAATTGCAGCGACTGCGTGAGCCAGGTGAGCAGGATGGCCCCGAGCAGCGGCCCGAACAGGGTGCCGATGCCGCCCACGAGGATGAAGGCGATCATATCGAAGGTGTGGCTCTCCAGCGCCATGGCCGGGCCGATGAAGCGCACAAAGCCGGCATAAAGCGCACCGGCCATGCCGGCGTAGAAGGTGGAAAGCACGAAGGCGAGAACCTTGGTGCGCATCAGGTTGATGCCCAGGGTCTCGGCAAGGTCCTCACCGTTGCGGATGGCGATGAAGGCGCGGCCAAGCAGCGAATGCACGATCCGGCTCATCAGCCACAGGCTCACCACCAGGAAGAACAGCACGAGGTAGTACTGCGACCAGGTGTTGTCGAAGCGGATCGGCCCGATACCGGTGGGGGCCGGAATGTCGATGATGCCCACCGTTCCATGGGTCAGTGCATCCGACTTCTCGATGATGAGATAGATCATGAAGCCGACGCAAAGGGTGAAGATCGAGAAAAAATGCCCTTTCAGCCGCAGCGAGAGGAGACCGGCGAAGAAGCCGATGATCGCGCTCAAGGCTCCGGCGACCACAAAGGCGAACCAATAGGGCACGCCGTAATCGACCGTGAGGATGCCGACCGTGTAGGCGCCGATGGCCATGAAGCCCGCATGCGCCAGGTTGAGTTGGCCCGTGTAGCCCAGGATGAGGTTCAAGCCCACCGCGGCGATCGCCATGATGTAGGCGAGCGACATCACGTAGATGTAATAGTCGTTCGCCGCGATCATCGGGAAGACGATGGCCAACAGCAGCAGGACGGCGAGAAGAGGCTTTTGCCAGGTCTTCGACATCATGCCCGGGCTCCGCTGGGAAAGAGGCCCTGGGGCCGGAACGACAGGATCAGGACGAGCAGCGCGAAGGCGATGATGTCCTTGTAGTTCGTGGAGACGTAGAAGGCCCCGAAGCTCTCGGCGAACCCGATCACGAGGCCGCCGACGATGGCACCCGGAATGCTGCCCATGCCGCCCAGGATGATGATCACGAAAGCTTTCATGATCACAAGATGCCCCATCGACGGATAGATCAAGTTGATCGGCGCAAAGAGCGTCGCGGCCACGGCCGCCAAAGCGCCGGAGATCGCGAAGGTCAGAACCGAAACCTTCGTGGCATCGATGCCGACCAGGGAGGCTCCCTCGCGATTCTGCGCCATGGCGATGATCGTGGAGCCGGTGAGCGTGCGGGTGAGGAAGAGATGAAGCACGAACATCAGGCCGAACGCCGCCGCGATGATGATCAAGCGCTGCGCAGGAGCCACGAGATCGAAGAGGCGCACGATCTGCGGATAGGGTGGCGCAAGGCGGTGGAACTCCGCACCCCAGATCGCCTGAATGCCCGCCTCCAGAAACAGGAGAAGGCCGATGGCCGCGATCATGTCATGCAGAGGCGGCGCGTTTCTTAAGCGATGGAAGATGAGGCGGTCCGACAGGACCGCGAGAAGGGCCACGATGAGCGCCGCTCCGGCCATGGCAACCCAGTAGTTCGCGCCAAGCGAGCCCACGAGGTAGAAGGCCATATAGGCGCCCACCATATACAAGGCGCCATGGGCGAAGTTGGGGATGTGAAGAATCCCGTAGACGAGCGTGAGACCAAGCGCCACGAGCGCATAGACGCTCCCGAGCGTCAGCCCGTTCAGAACCTGCTGAAAAAAGATATTCAAGGAGCCGCGTCCTCCTCCTGGGCTCCGGGCTCCCGTGCTCGACCGCGATTTCCTGCCTGGCTGGGGCAGGAACTGAGGACCTGTGACTTGCGGCACCGGACCCTCAAACCGGACAAACCGGGCTCCTCGGATCGTTTCCTCTCGAATGAACGGTACGGTCCTTTTCAGACTCACACCGCCGGCAGGGCTTCATTGGCCCTGTCCTGTGTCTGAAGGGAGACTGACACGAGACCATGGCCTCGTCAACGGATCATGGAGGCCGATTTGCATCGTCCTTTAGCAGCCCGGAATTCCCGCTCGACTTCCTCTTAGAATAACCGGTACAGTCGAACCGTGCACTCGCGGCATCGCTCGCGGGACCAATCCGTGCTAGGAGCTCAACCATGGGCGGCTTTAGGCCTGCCCTCGGGCCAGGAGCCACGAAACTGCCATGACGCCGACCTCCAACGCTCTTCCGCGCCAGACCAAGCGGTTCGAGCAGAAGCGACAAGCCATCCTCGATGGGGCCGTCCAGCTCTTCAATCAAAAGGGATTGAAGGGGACGACCCTGGCCGACGTGGCCCAGAGCGTCGGGCTGATCACCAACAGCGTCACCTATTATTACCGCAAGAAGGAGGAGCTGGCGACGGCCTGCCTCCTGCGCTCCATCGAAGCGCTCGATGCGCTCATCGCCGCTGCCCTGCAGCGGGAGACGCCGGAGGAGCGCCTGCGGACCATCCTGCGCCTTTATTGCCAGCGGCTTGCGGAGAGCGCCTCGGGAGACCGGCCGCCGCTCATGAGCTTCAGCGACATGCGGTCACTGACCAGTCCACACGTGGAGCTGGTGTTCGATACCTACAACCAGATGTTCCGGCACCTGCGCAGCCTGTACGATCTCGATGGTGCGCCGCCCTTGAGCCGGGCCCAGAAGAATGCGCGGGCCCATCTGCTGATCTCGGTCATGCACGGCGTCCGGCACTGGATCGACCATTACGAACCGCAGGATTACCGACGCGTCGCCGACAGGATCAGCGATATCCTCATTCACGGGATCGCCGCTCCGCAATCGGCGTGGCACCCGTCAGTTCTGCCGCAGATGATGTGGCCCTCGGTCGAGGAGGTTTCGCCCGAGGCGTTCCTGCGCTCGGCCACCATCCTGATCAACGAGCAGGGCTACCGGGGCGCCTCCGTGGAGAAGATTTCGGCCCGGCTGAACGTCACCAAGGGGTCGTTCTACCATCACAACGACAACAAGGACGATCTCGTGACCGCCTGCTTCGAGCGCACCTTCGCGGTGATGCGGCAGGTCCAGCAGGCAGCGGAAGCGGATGGCGAGACAGGCTGGGATCGCCTGTGCGCCGCAACGAACGAGTTGATCCGCTACCAGCTGTCCGATCAGGGTCCGCTGCTGCGCATCTCCGCCTTCAGCGCCCTGCCGGAAGCCCTGAGAGGTCCAACGAAGCGCACCATGGACCGGCTGGCCCAGCGTTTCGGCAGCTTCGTGGTCGACGGCATGGTGGACGGCTCGATCCGCCCGCTCGATCCATTCGTGGCCGCCCACGTTGTCGACAGCGCCATCAACGCCGCAGTGGAACTCGAGCGCTGGATTTCAGGCGTCACGCGGGAGAC
>JAJFBI010000375.1 GCA_020697385.1 Microvirga sp.
GTTTGCGCCGCGTTCCCGACGCTGCTATGGCCTAGTGAACAGAGGAAACGCCGAGCCCCATGAGCATTACCCGGATTCTGCGACGACGACACGGCTGACATCCATTTAGCCGCCTGATCTCTTTTCGTCCTTCGCGCTTTGAGTCCGTTCATGACCGAGCTCTCGCTCCAGATCCGCACCGAACAACCCATCGATTCCGAGGCCATCGAGCGCCTGCACGAGCGCGCCTTCGGCCCAGGCCGCTTTGCCCGCACCGCCTCGCGCCTGAGGGAAGGGGCGTCCCATCTGCTCGACCTGTCTTTCACCGCCATGGTCGGCACGCTGCTGGTCGGTTCCATACGCCTGACGCCCGTCATGGCCGGCGAGGAGCCGGCGCTGATGCTCGGGCCGCTGACGGTGGAGCCGGCCTTCGAGAACCGCGGCATCGGCGCGGCCCTCATGCGCCGGTCGTTGGATGCCGCCAAAGCCAAGGGACACACCCTGGTGCTGCTGGTCGGCGACGAGCCCTATTACAGGCGCTTCGGCTTCAAGCACATTCCGCCCCAGCACCTGCAGCTTCCCGGCCCGGTCAATCCGGCGCGCTTCCTTGCTCTCGAACTGGTCGAGGGAGCGCTGGCCCGCGCGAAAGGGCTCGTGAGCACGCTCCCAGCGACCGACTGATCAGGCCCGCCGGCGTCCCTCGATCAGCCAGGCGGCCAGGGTCGAGCCGATCAGCAACACCAATCCGATGAATCCGAGAGCCATCGGGAAGACCGAGACGCCGCGCACGATGGCGCTGTCACTCGGCCTGATGCCGATCCAGTCGCCGCCGGCAAAACGGGAGCCCGAATGCACCGCGATGATGCGGGGCAGGGTGATGCTCTGGTCGCCCGCCATGGCCACACGCCGCACCGACCCGCCCGTCGCCTGCGCGATGGGTGTGAGAGCCTCGGTGTTGCTGAACACGTCCATCAGCTCGCGCGGGTTGGCAGGGCCGATGCTGACGAAGGCGATGAGGTCGCCCGAGCGCACCGTATGAAGCCCGAGCTCGCGGCTTGCCACCTGAGCGGTGAACAGGCCGGGGCGGGACTCGGGCAGCAGAACGACGCTCTCCTGGCCGCTCGGCGCGATGACGGTCGCGGGATCGGCGATTTCCGCCATGGTCTGCCGTTCGATACGGATGTCACGCCCTTGTGCGCTCGCCCGCAGGGCTTCCTCCTCCAGGGCCGGCTCCTTCATGAGCCAATGGGCGAGGCGGCGCAGGAGGTCGAGATGCGGTCCTCCATCCTGGTAGCCGCGGGCCCAGAGCCAGGCATGGTCGGAGAGCAGGAGCGCCACGCGGCCCTTGTCCTCCCGACGCAGCACCAGGAGCGGCAGGTCGTTGGCGCCCGACATCAGGGTCGAGCCCGATTGCACCTGCGAGCCGATGATGCGCAGCCACTCGCCCCAGGCGGGCGGCGATTGCTCCGATCCCGGCAGGTCGCGGGTCACCGGATGGCGGTCGCCGGTATCGGTGATCTCGGCCTTGTAGGGCTGCTCGATGATGCTGCCGTTGGGCTGTCCGGGGATGATCGGTGCAAGCCGCGTCTGGGCGAGGCTGCCATAGCTGGCGAATTCCGGACCGGCCGCCACGAGGATCGCCCCGCCTTCGCGCACATAGCGCACGATGTTCTCGAAATAGCTTGAGGGCAGGATGCTCTGGTTCGCGTAGCGGTCGAAGATGATCAGGTCGAATTCCTTGATCTTCTGCTGGAACAGCTCGCGGGTCGGGAAGGCGATCAGCGAGAGCTCGTTGATCGGTGTCCCGTCCTGCTTCTCCGGCGGGCGCAGGATCGTGAAATGCACGAGGTCGACATTGGCGTCGGACTTCAAAAGATTGCGCCAGGTGCGCTCGCCCGCATGAGGCTCGCCTGAGACCAGGAGCACGCGCAGCTTCTCGCGGATGCCCTCGATGGGAATGACCGCGCGGTTGTTGGCCTGCGTCAGCTCATTCGGCAGTCCTTCCACTTCGAGCTCGACCACGTTGGTGCCGCCATGCTCGATGCGCACGTCGAGGGAGAAGGGCGTGTCGGCGCGCACCTGCTGGCGCGTGAGCACCTGCCCGTCGCGGCGCACCGTCACGAGGGCCGATCCCGTGCCGCCGCGTTCCATCACCTGGGCGCGGATGGTCTGGTCCTTGCCAACGATGCCAAAGCGGGGAGCCTCCAGAAGCTTGATCTGCCGGTCACGCTCATCGGGCCGACCGGTGATCAGCGCGTGAAGCGGCGCCCTGAAGCCGAGCCCTTCCACGTTGGGCGGGATGTCATGAACGACGCCGTCGGTGACGAAGATCACGCCGGCGAGCCGATCCGGCGGCACGTCGGCGAGACCGTTGGAGAGCGCCGAGAACAGACGCGTGCCGTCGTCGCCGTTGCCATCATCGGCACCGATGAAGCGCAGTTCCACATCGGTGAGCGAACCGAAACGGCGCTCCAGTTCGGCCCGCACCTGATCGGCCATGGGGGAGCGGTCGCCCAGGGTCTGCGAGGTGGAGCGGTCGATGACCACCGCCACGATGTCCTTCACCTTCTCCCGGTCCTCCTGCACCAAAGCCGGGTTGGCGAGCGCCAGGAGAACGAGGCCGAGGGCGAGGGCACGCAGGATCGCCACGGGACCGCGCGTGACGAGCGCAAGGATTGCCAGAAGGACGACGACCGCGCCGAGAGCCCAGAGCGCGTAGTCAGGAATGAGAGGAGAGAAGCTGACCGAAAGCAAAGGCAATCTCCCCTTACTGCCCGAGGCGTTCGAGCAGGGCCGGCACGTGCACCTGATCGGCCTTGTAGTTGCCGGTCAGCGCATACATGACGATGTTGACGCCGCTGCGATACGAGAACTCTCGCTGGCGCTGGTCGCTGCCGACGATAGGGTAGAGCCACTCGCCCCGCTGGCCCACGGCCCAGGCGGCCGCAAGATCGTTCGACGTGATGATGATCGGCGAGACGCCGTCGCCGGACCGGGCCGGGCGGTTGGCCTCCCCTTCGGGAACTGGCGGCAGGGCTTCGACCCAGGTCTGTCCGGTGGAATAACGGCCGGGAAAGCTGTCGAGGATGTAGAAGGTCTTGGTAAGCACGTGATCGACCGGCACGGGCTCGATCTCGGGAATGTCGAGGCCCGCGAGCAACCGGCGCAGATATTGCCCTTCGGCCGTGGGCGCGCCGTCGAGGCGATTGCCGAAGGCATCGCGCGTGTCGAAGATCACGGTGCCGCCGCCCTTCATGAAGGCGTCGAGACGCCGGATCGCGGCCTCGGACGGGATGGGCCGGCTCGCCACGATGGGCCAGTAGATCAGCGGATAGAACGCCACCTCGTCCCGCGACAGGTCGATGCCGATGGGCTCGCCTGGCGATAGGGCGGTGCGCTGGCTCAGCACCTGCGTCAGCCCGGCAAGACCCGCCTTGCTGGTCTCATCCACCTGCGAGTCGCCCGTAATCACATAGGCGAGCCGCGTCACGAGGGCGGGGCTGGAGCTTTCCATCGTCATCGACGGGCGGCGCTCCTGCGCGCTCGCGTCCGAGACGGGGTTGAGGGCCAGGGCCGAGCCCAGGATGATCGCCGCCGCAGCCCCCGCCTTGCGCAGGCGTCCGGAGAGGCTCGACAGGTGGCCGCCGAGCCAAAGCGACGCGATGGTGTCGACGACGAGCAGCAGCAGGGCCAGCATGAAGAGCGGCATACGCAGATCGACGGTCTGGGCTCCGGCGAGAGGAGCGATCTGGGCGTTGAGGGGAGCGAAGTTCAAGGGCGCCAACCGGTCGCCCGGCAAAAGCGCATTGACCGCGAGGCTCGAATCCACAGGGCCGTAGAAGCCCGGCGGGTGCTCGCCCCGCGCGCGTTCGGCATAGTTGCGCGTCACCGCACGGGCATTGGCCGGCGGCGAGATATAGATGCCATAGCCATCGAGGGTCAGACGGGGCGCCACGGTCTCGTTCTCCGCGTTGCGGGATTCCGCATTCACGTCGGTTGCTGCGCCGGCAAGAGCCGTAGTCCGGCGCAGCATGTCGACGAAGAGGCCCGAGAGGGGCAGGTTCGACCAGGTGGTGTCGGCGGTCACGTGGAAGAGCACGATCATTCCGTCGCCGCGCTTGTCGGCCGTCACGATAGGAGTGCCGTCGGCAAGTGAGGCCCAGGTCTTGGCCGGCAGGTCGCCGTCGGG
>JAJFBI010000376.1 GCA_020697385.1 Microvirga sp.
GACGCGGCTCTTGGAAGAGCTGCTCGTTACGCCGCTCGCGGTGCCGGGGCTCGCGATCGCGCTCGGCCTCATCATCACCTACGGCGGCGTCCGAGAGTTCCGGTCGCACTGGACCTTCATCCTGGTCGGCCATGTGCTCTATACGCTGCCCTTCATGGTGCGATCCGTCCTCGCCGTGCTGTCGTCGATCGACCTCAAGACCCTCGAGGAGGGCGCGGCGAGCCTCGGGGCGAACTATTGGCAACGCTTCTTCACGATCGGGCTGCCCAATGCGCGCTCGGGGATCGTCGCTGGGGCCTTGATGGTCATCACGCTCTCGGTCGGCGAGTTCAACATCACCTGGATGCTGCACACGCCGATCAACAAGACCGTGCCGGTCGGCCTCGCCGACAGCTATGCCTCCATGCGGATCGAGATCGGCAGCGCCTACACCACGATCTTCCTGGTGATGATCGTTCCCCTGCTGCTGCTCATCCAGTATGTCGCGGAGCCGGTTCAGCGCGGTCGCGCCCGGAAGGATGCGGCCGCGGTCCCGCAGCCCGCCGGGCCGCCGTAATGGCGGACAGCATCGGCGTCCCGGTCCGGCTGCGGGGCTGCGCCAAGACCTTCCGCGACGGAACGCGGGCGCTGGAGCCGCTCAACCTTTCGATCGAAGGCGGCGAGACCCTGGTGCTTCTCGGGCCGTCCGGTTGTGGAAAGACCACGACCCTGCGCATCATCGCCGGCCTCGAGAGCCCGGACGCGGGTGGGCGTGTCTGCTTCGGAGAGGAGGACGTGACCGACGTTCCGATCGAGAGACGGAACGTCGGCATGGTGTTCCAATCCTATGCGTTGTTCCCGAACCTCGATGTCGCCGGGAACATCGCCTACGGGTTGAAGGTCCGTCGCGTCGACGAAGGCGAACGCCAGCGCCGGGTGGATTCGATGCTGGCGATGATGCATCTCGGGCCCTTGCGCGACCGCCGCATCGACCAACTCTCGGGCGGGCAGAAGCAGCGCGTTGCGCTCGCGCGGGCGCTCGCCGTCCAGCCGCGCGTGCTCCTGATGGACGAGCCCCTCACCGCGCTGGACGCCAAGCTGCGCGAGGAACTGCGCCTCGAGATCAATGCGCTCCTACGCGGGCTGAGGATCACGACCGTCTATGTCACGCACGATCAATCCGAGGCCATGGCGCTCGGCGACCGCATCGTGGTGATGAGCCACGGGCGCGTGGCCCAGGTCGGCCCTCCGCGCGAGATCTATCACCGGCCCGCGAACGCTTTCGTCGCGAATTTCATCGGCACCACTAACCGCCTGCAGGGCAGGGTGGAGGAGGGATGGCTCGTTTTGCCAGGAGGCCGCTTGAGGCTGCCGGAATCCGTCGCGGGTGAATCGGAAGTCTATTTCCGGCCTGAGGACGCGGCAATCGTGGACGGCACACCGGAGACCCCCGCCGAGGGCGTGCTGGCGGGCGTCGTCTCGGCGGTCTCCTTTCTCGGCGACCGCACCCGGCTTCTGGTGGAAGGCGCCGGCCCGGAGCCGATCATCGTCGAGGCCGACCCCCGCCGGGAACTGCGAGCCGGAGACCGCATCCATCTCCGAATAGAAGCCGGCCGTCTGCTCGGCCTTGCCCGGAGCGAACCCGCATGAACACCTCCGCCGCACTGACGAGAGTGGCGATCGTGACCGGCTCCGGGAGCGGGATCGGCGCAGCCCTTTGCCGCCGACTTGCCGCCCCGGGCACGGGCATTCTCGTGCATGCCAGGGAGAACGAGGAGGGCTGCGCGCAAGTCGCTGAGGAGATTGCACAGCGTGGCGGTCAGGCCATCATCCTCTGCGGCGATCTCGCCGCGCCGGAGTTCGGGGCGAGGGTAGCGGCGCGGGCGCTCGAGACCTTTGGACGGCTCGATATCGTGGTGGCGAACGCCGGCTTTCCGTTCCGCGGAGAGCTCGGCGAGCTGACGCGGGCGGATCTTGACTACTGCCACGCAGCCATGGCGGGCTCGCTGTTCGATCTTGCCCGCGCCGCGTTGCCTCATCTCAAGCATAACGGCGGCCGGATCATCGCCGTTTCTGCCCATAGCGCGCACATGTTTCGCGCGAACTATCCAACCTTTCCGGCCTCCGCCGCCGCGAAGGGCAGCATGGAGGTGCTTGTGAGGTCGCTTGCGGTGCAGCTTGGCCCGAGCGGCGCGACTGCGAACGTCGTCGCACCCGGCCTGATCCGCAAAGATTCCAACCGTGACCAGTTCCTCTCGGCCGATGAGAAGGCCGGCCTGTCCGCTCATGTGCCGATGCGCCGGTTCGGCACCGCCGACGAGGTCGCAGGCGTGATCGCCTTTCTGGTCTCGTCCGAGGCAAGCTATGTAACCGGCCAAGTCATCCATGTGGATGGAGGCCTCGCATGAGTCGAAAAGGCACCAAGCCATGAGGCTATCTCGCAGGTGACGCTGTCCTTCAAGCGTATGGTCCACGCCGTCGACTCGCACACCGAGGGTAATCCCACGCGGGTCGTGGTCGGCGGGGTGCCGACGCCGGCCGGCGCCACGCTTGCCCAGCGCACGGAGTGGCTAAAGCGCAACGACGACGCCCTGCGCCGGCTCCTCAATTTCGAGCCGCGTGGCAACCCGATGATGTGCTCGGTCTACGTCTTTCCCGCGATCAATCCAGCCGCGGATTTCTCAGTCGTGATCACCGAGCAGGACGAGTACGTGCCGATGAGCGGCCATTGCATCATCGGCACGGCTACCACGGTAGTGGCGATCGGGATGGTGGCCGCACGGGAGCCAGAGACGACCGTTACCTTCGAGACGCTTGCCGGGCTCGTCACCTGCAAGGTGGCGGTCGAAGACGGAAGAATCGGCGCCGTTGCCTTCGATAACGTGCCGTCCTTCCTTCTCCTGCACGACATCGCTGTGAGGCGCGGCGGCCGGCCCGACATCACGGTTGACGTCGCCTATGGCGGCTGCTTTTACGCCATCGCGGACGCCGACGCGCTCGGGCTTGACCTTGGCCCGACGAACGAGGCCGCGATCCTCGCCGAGGCCCGCAGCCTCATTCAAGCCCTCAACGCGCAGCACCGGATCGTTCACCCCTTTGTCAAGGGGATCGAGCGTTGCTACCAGACGCTCTTCCGCTCGATCCGGGGCGTCACGGGCGATGTGAAGCAGGTGATCGTCGCACCGCCCGGGGCGCTCGACCGCTCGCCCTGCGGCACGGGCGCGAGCGCGCATCTCGCGGCTTTAGTCGCGAAGGGAGCGGCGCGACTCGGGGACGAGCTCTTGTTCGAGGGCCTCATGGGCACGACTTTTGCCGCGAAGGTGATGGAGTCGAGGACTGAAGCAGGTCTTGTCGTGATTGTCCCGCGGGTGCGCGGACGCGCCTTCCTGACGGGCTTCTACCAGCTGGTCCTAGATCACGACGATCCATTTCCGGAAGGCTTCCGGATCGGCGACACGCCGCGGGACCAGAGCGGGTCGGGGATCTGGGGATCGGCTCGTTAAAAGGGAGGAGCACGCACATGCCTTACGTCAAGATCAGGCCGTGGCGAAGGCGGTTACCGAAGCACCGGTGACGCACGCGAACAGCAAGCCTAACGCCGTTGAGTCTCCGTCGATCTAAAGCGCGAGAACTGGGCGAGCGCGGGTCGGCTTTTGTCCGAGCGGGTACGACCGTGCCCACGGCCGCGCCAGGCCGCGAACCGCTCTGCCCTGAACGGCCTCGATCAGCGGCCGTACCGCCCAAGAATTACAGCTCGCGCTTCGCAGGATGCTGGAGTGGGTCGATTCCATTTGGTCAGGGGGCTTGCGATTGAAGGTGTCCTTGCTCTGGAAGAATTATGCACCGCTCAGGATCCAGCGTGACGACAACATCATCGCCCTTGAGGTAAGGCCGGCCAGCCGAGAGCGTTTTGGTTCGGATGCTCGAACCGCCAAAACGCACCTCGTAGTCAACCATTTCGCCGAGGTCAGCCGCGCTCTCGATGGTACCCTTTACGGGGGCAGGGTCAGAGGCATCCGGACGGCGCAGGGAAATAGCTTCTGGCCTGATGCAGACTTGGGCCTTGTCGCCGGCTCGGAGGCCCTTACCTCTGCCTACAATTTCAAGGCCGCCCTCTGTGATTAGTGCGCCCGTGCCGTCACCATTTCGACTTTTGATTTCGCCTGGGATGAAGCTTC
>JAJFBI010000377.1 GCA_020697385.1 Microvirga sp.
ACCGTGCTGGAAAGCGTCGCGGCGCCGCTGCGGATCATCAATATCGACACCGATATGATCATCCCCAAGCAGTACCTGAAGACGATCAAGCGCACGGGGCTCGGCACCGGCCTCTTCTCCGAGATGCGCTACCAGGAGGACGGTTCGGAGAACCCTGATTTCGTGCTCAACCAGCCGGCCTACCGCAATGCCAAGATCCTGGTGGCAGGCGACAACTTCGGCTGCGGCTCGTCCCGCGAGCATGCCCCCTGGGCGCTGCTCGATTTCGGCATCCGCTGCGTGATCTCCACGAGCTTCGCCGATATCTTTTACAACAACTGCTTCCAGAACGGCATCCTGCCGATCAAGGTGTCGCCGGAAGACTTGGAGAAGCTCTTCGACGATGCCAGCCGCGGCGCCAACGCCACGCTGACCATTGACCTGGAGCGCCAGGAGATCCGCGGTCCCGACGGCGGTTCGATCACGTTCGACATCGACCCGTTCAAGAAGCATTGCATGCTCAACGGTCTCGACGGCATCGGGCTCACCATGGAGAAGGCCTCCGCCATCGATACCTTCGAGAAGAAGCTCGGCGAGCGGGCCTGGGCTTAAAAGTCTTTTGCGCTCATGAGGTGAGCGATGACGAAAGCCAAGCCTCAGGTTCTTGATCGCGCCGATTGGGCGACCCATCCGGACCTGTTCTGGAAAGGCCATGTCGAGGGACACACCCTCGGCACCGGCGTGACCGTGCTGTTCTATTCCACTGAAGAGGTCGGCGGCGGGCCGAAATGGCACGTTCACCCTTACGACGAGATCTTCATCATCCGCGAGGGGCGGGCGCTTTTCACCGTGGGTGACGAGCGCTTCGAATGCGAGAAAGGCCAGGTTGTTCTCGGCCCGGCCCATGTTCCGCACAAATTCGTCAATCTCGGGCCCGGGCGGCTGGAGACCACCGACGTTCATGTGAACGACCGCTGGATCCAGTGCAATCTTCCCGATCCGGAGATCGAGGCCGGTTGAGCTGAGGCCTCCTTATGACGAAAGCGTGAGGTGCGGCCCCGTTTTCACAAGATTAACCAAATTCCCTGCAATCTGCCCGGCATGAAAAAGCTTCTTGCCCCCGCTCTTCTCGTTTTCGCAGGCCTCGGCCTTGCCTCGCCGGCTGCTGCCCAGGCCGATTTCGGCTCCTGTCTGGCCGGACTGAGATCCCAGGCCGCCGCCACGGGCATCTCCGGCCAGGCTTTCGAGGCCGCGACCCGCGGCATCACGCCGGATCTGACGATCCTCGACCTCATGAGCAACCAGCCGGAGTTCAAGACGGCGATCTGGGACTATCTCTCGGCCCTTGTCGACGACGAGCGGGTGCAGGACGGGCGCACAGCCATGCGCCAATGGGGTCAGGCTCTCGCGGCGGCCGAGGCGCGCTTCGGCGTCGACCGTCATGCGATTGCCGGCGTCTGGGGCGTCGAGTCGAATTTCGGCAAGGATATCGGCGGCCGGCCCCTCGTTCAGTCGCTCTCGACCCTTGTGTGCTATGCGCCGCGCCGCAACGAGTATTTCAAGGGCGAGCTCATGGCGACGCTCAAGATCGTGCAGGACGGGGATATCAACCCGGCGAACCTGCGCGGCTCCTGGGCCGGCGCCTTCGGCCACACCCAGTTCATGCCCTCGACCTTCCAGCGCCTCGCGGTGGACGGCGACGGCGACGGACGTCGCGACATCATGAACTCCGTGCCGGACGCAGTGCATTCCACGGCGAACTTCCTGAAGAAAGCCGGCTGGGTGAACGGCCTGCCCTGGGGCTACGAGGTGCGCCTGCCGGCGAACTTCAACTCCGGCTTGGCCGGGCGCAAGAACAAGAAGCCCCTAGCATCTTGGGCCGCCATGGGGGTGCGCCGCGTCGATGGGCGGCCGCTTGAGGGCAGTTACGCGGCGGGCATCCTCATCCCGGCAGGCGTGAACGGTCCGGCCTTCATCGTCACCAAGAACTTCGACGCGGTCTATTCCTACAACGCCGCCGAATCCTATGGGCTCGCCATCGCGCTGCTCGGCGACCGGCTGAAGGGCCTGCCCGGCATCCAGACCGCCTGGCCGACCGATGATCCGCCACTGTCGCGCGCCCAACGCCGCGAGCTGCAGACCCTGCTCACCGCCCGCGGCTACGATGTGGGCGAGCCTGACGGCAAGATCGGCTCGAAGACCCGCGAGGCGATCAAGGACGTGGAGCGCCGAATCGGCCTCGAGCCGCGCGGCCGGCCCGGCGGCAAGGTGCTGCAGGCGCTGCGGGGATAATCCGCGCCATCCATTAGCCAGTTGCGGTGGCGATGGGTTTGGAGTTGAACTGCTCCCATGCTCATCGCCATCCTCACCGACATCCACGGCAACCGCGAGGCGCTCTCCGCCTGCCTGGCCCATGCGCGCCTGCTCAAGGTCGACCGCTTCGTCTTTCTCGGTGACTACGTGGGCTATGGGGCCGATCCGGCCTGGGTGGTCGATACGATCAGGACCCTAGTGGATCAGGGCGCCGTCGCGCTGCTGGGCAACCACGATGCGGCCATCGACGGTTCCGACGAGGACATGAACGGGACAGCCCGTCAGGCGATCCAATGGACCCGCGGCCAACTCGGGCCCGAGCAGCGCCGCTTCCTGGCCGATCTTCCGCTCATCCACGAGGACGGGAATGTCCTCTATGTCCATGCCAACGGCTATGCCCCGCGCAACTGGGACTACATGGATGATCCCATGGCGGCGATCCGGCATTTTTCCCGGGTCGAGGCGCACATCACCTTCTGCGGCCATGTGCATGTGCCCATGCTGTATCACATGAGCACCACCGCGAAGGTAGGAGCCTTCTCGCCTGTGGCCGACAACGATATTCCCCTGCTGCCGACCCGCACCTGGCTTGCCGTCATCGGCGCCGTCGGGCAGCCGCGTGACGGGGTGGCGGCGGCGAACTACGCGATCTTCGATACGGCCCGCCAGAACCTGCGCTATCTGCGCGTGCCCTATGATACGGCCACGGCCGCACGGAAGGTGCGAGAGGCAGGCTTGCCTGAAAAGCTCGCGCTTCGTCTCGAACAGGGCCGCTGACGCATGCGCTGGCGTCTCGAACCGGGCATGGTGATCGACGGTTTTGTGCTTCGTGAGCACGGGAGCACCGGCGGCATGGCGCTCCTCTGGACCGTCACCCGTGAGGACGATCCGACGCCGCTCGTCATGAAGATCCCACTGCTTCTCGACAGCGACGATCCGCTGCCCATTGTCTGCTTCGAGACCGAGCAGATGATCATGCCGCGCCTCACCGGGCCACATGTGCCGCGCTTCGTGGCGGCAGGGCCGCTCGATCCCATGCCCTACATCGTCATGGAGCGGATTCCGGGCGAGTCCCTCAAAAGCCGCCTCGACGAGGTGCCGCTGCCCTGGGCGGAGGTGGTCGCCATCGGGGCGAAGGTGGCCCATGCGCTGCACGACCTGCATCTGCAGAAGGTCATCCATCTCGACATCAAGCCGAGCAACGTGATGATCCGCGAGACGGGCGAGGTTGTGCTCATCGATTACGGGTTCGCCCGGCACGAGCAATTGCCCGATCTTCTCGCCGAGGAGTTCCGCGAGCCATTCGGCACCACGCCCTACATGGCGCCCGAGCAGGTGCTGCAGGACCGGGCCGATCCCCGCAGCGATCTCTTTGCGCTCGGCGTGATGCTGTATTTCTTCGTCACCGGCGAGCGTCCCTTCGGCAATCCGCGCGGCGGCCAGATCCGCCAACGCCTGTGGCGCGATCCGGTGCCGCCGCGGGCACTCAGCCCCGACTGTCCGCCCTGGCTGCAGGAGATCATCCTGCGCTGCCTGGAGGTCGATCCGCAGGACCGCTATGCGACGGCCGCCCAGCTGGCGCTGGACCTGGACAATCCCGATCAGGTGAAACTCACCGAGCGCGCCGAACGCCTGGAGCGGGATAGCGGAATAAAGACGTTCCGGCGCTGGCTCAAAGCGAGAAAAGCGCAACCGCTTGAGACGCCCAACATCGTCGGCCAGCTCTCCCGCGCGCCCATCGTGCTCGCCGCCGTCGATCTCTCGCCCGGCAGCGAGGATCTTGCCGAGTCCCTGCGCCTGATGGTCCAGCGCATCCTGTCGATTGAGACCGAGGCGCGCATTGCCTGCGTCAATATCCTGA
>JAJFBI010000378.1 GCA_020697385.1 Microvirga sp.
GATTGGGTTTCGGCCGCTGGCCAGGATCCGGCGCGCCTCGCCCGCCTTTTCCCGCGCATCGGATAGGGACACGGCCGAGATGCCGCCGAGGCCCATTTCGGGTCGCGACGGCGCGCGCCGAGAGCCGTTTCACCTGCCTTGCCATGGCGCGCCTCCTGAGCGGGCGCGCGGAGGGCCTTACCCCAACACTTACCCCAACTCTTGACGCGGATTGTAGCGAACGACGGCGGACGTGGGAAGCTCAATAGCGCCTGTTTACCTAGAGAGAAGGGAACGCATCGTGTACATCAGCGGACGCCCAAAACCCATAGTACGGTGGACCTCAGCTCCACCACGCTTCTCCCTTAAGTCGTTCCTTGGAGGCCGGGACAGCCGGCCGCGCGCGCCTAGTGGAACGAGTACATCGCAGTACTCGTCAAGGCGATCAGCAGCATGGCCGCGATAGTCCACACCAGCGCCTCGGCATCGGCGGTCACCGCGAATAGCTCTCCGGATTGTCGAGCCCGCCGGGGGCGGCCGGCGGGCTCCGGGGCGAAGGGCGTCGTGGCGGACAGCCGCTGCGCCTCGGCGGCTGGTGTCGGACGGGCCACGCGCCGGGTCAACCGAATGGTTTCTGGACGGTTAACCGCGGTCCAGTCACGCGGTGATCAAACCGGTCGAGAGGAGCCCGTTCAGCCGGCGCGGGCTCATAGCCCCCGGCTTCTCTGCGACCCGCAGCCGCCCGCGCGAGCGAGGGAGCGCCAGATAGAGCCGGATCCCGAGGAAACCCTGCTATGCTCCCCTTGCGGAGAATCCCACGGTGGCTGACGACGCGTTCGGAGCAGGTCTCGCCGGAGGAGCGGGAGAGGCGCGCTCGGCGAGGCAGGCGGTCGCGGTCGCGAACGGCGCCCACGCGGTCCATGACGGCCTCTCGGACCTGCTTTATGTCTTCTTCCCGGTCTGGCAGGCGGCCCTCGGCCTCGATTATGCGGCTGTCGGTGCGCTCAAGGCCTGCTATTCGGGCGCGATGGCGGCGTTCCAGCTTTCGGCGACGCGCCTCGCCCAACGCCTCGGGTACACGCCCGTGCTCGCCGGGGGCACGGTGCTGGCAGGGCTCGGTCTCTTCGCCGCGGCTCACGTCGGGGGCTTCGCGGCACTCGCCCTCGCGCTCCTCGCTGCTGGGGCGGGGGCAAGCGTGCAGCACCCGCTTGCCTCCGACATCGTCGCCAAGGTGACGCCGGCGCCGCGCCGACGGCAGGCGCTTGGGCTCTACAACGCCGCCGGCGACATCGGGAAGGTCCTGTTCCCCGCGCTTGCGACGGTCGCCCTCCTCGCCCTCTCGGCCGCGACAACGTTGCAAGGCATTGCGCTCGTCGCGATCGTCGCCGGCGGGATGATCGCGCTCCTGCTGCCACGTCGTCCAGGGCCGAGCCAGGAGGTTGGCGTCGCGACGCCTGAAACTGCAACGACGATGCAGCCGTCCGTGTTCGGGCAGCCCGGTTTCGCGGCGCTGTTCGGCGTCGGCATGATCGACACCGCGGCGCGGGCCGGGTTCCTGACCTTCTTCCCCCTCGCTCTCGCCGCGAAGGGGGCATCGACCGCGATCGTCGGTCTCGCCCTGACGCTCGTCTTTGTCGGCGGCGCCGTGGGCAAGTTCATGTGCGGACCGCTCGGTGCCCGCTTCGGCGTGCTTGCCACCGTTGCGGTCACCGAGGGAATGACGGCGCTCGGGGCGCTCGCCGCGCCTTTCGCGCCGCTCTGGCTCGCGCTTGCGCTCGCGCCGCTTATCGGCGTCGCCCTGAACGGCACCTCGACGGTCCTCTACGGCACGGTTCCGGAGCTCGTCCCCGAGCCGACGCGCCCGCGCGCCTTCGGCCTCTTCTATACCGGCACCATTGGCGCAGGCGCCGCGACCCCGATCCTGCTCGGCCTCCTCGGCGACGCCCTCTCGCTTGCTGCCGCCATGACGGCGCTCGCCGGCTTTGTGCTGATCGCGCCCGTGCTTGCGCTTGCGCTTCGCGCCCCGCTGTCGCGGCTTCGAATATCCTGACGGCTAGCGCGGCTTGCGATGGCAGCTGCGATGAAGCGAAGGCACGGCGTTGAACGTGTTGCCAGCGCAGTTACTACTGCGTGAGCATGATTGCCGAGCCATTTGGCCCTAGGCCCTCGGGCACCGGCACGTCGGAGCTGGAGTACATCGCATTCATTACGAGATTCGGGTTTGCAGTCAGCTTCAGCTGCCGAGCCACGATAACTGTGTAAGCTGATTGATCAGCAACAGACGCATTCGTATCTATGAGGAGACGCCCTCGCGAGAGATAGAACGTGCCAAGAAGCCGACGCGCGTTGCCGCTCTTGATCCGGAACGTTCGCAACAGGGGTGCGGCTCGATCTTCGAAGAACAAGAGCCCGGCCATCGGTCCTGATTTCGGAGCGGAGAGGCTGATCGTACTGTCCGGCCCGAAGTCGAAGGTTGCGAGATCCCCCTTCATGTAAAAGCCGACATTCTCGCCTTTCAGGGCAGCTCCACCGTTTACGGTGAGCGGTCCGCCGCTGATTACGTACGTTCCCGGTGGCAAGCTTACCTGCGCTCCATTGCTGATCTGAAGTCCACCGCAGTAAGTTCCGGGCGCCAGGGTCCGGCTGTACTCGATCACCAGCTTCGTGAAGTCGCACAGCGTGGAGCTCGGTGGAGCGGGTCGGGCCGCGAGCGGATCAGAGTAAGATGGGCAGTCGGTTGTCGGCGCTGGCGATATGTTCCCGATGCCGGCTGAATAGCCGCCGACCGTACATATGCGTTCAGCTTTCAGCACAGCAGCGTCCTGAGCCGCCAATCCCTGCGTACTGCGCGAGTCGGAATAGACGGAGCATTCGCTCGCGGCCAGCCTGGCGTTCTTTTCCAAGTGAGTGGCAGAAGCAGCATCCGTATCGAGCGTGAGCACACACAGCCGAGTACTACCATAGAGCCGCGCCTTAGCGCTGACCGAAACACTGCTGAATTGCGAGGAAAGCTTCCCGAACCAGTTTTCGATCGTCCCCGCGACCACCACCCTCACCGCGCGGCGGTTGTCCAGGATCTCCGGCTGCATCGTATACTTAAGTCTCTGCTCGTGCCGTAGGGCGGACACCACGATGGTTCTTGCCGCGCTCAAAACCTGACTGTCCGTTGTGTTTGCAACGGCAAGCTCGCGAACGGCTGCAAGTGCTGCGCTATCGGCCGCTTTCTGAAGGGCTACCCTTTTGCTCGACAGCGAGGAGTAGTCCAGCGCTACCGCCACCGCAGCTCCCAGCATAGCTGCGGCCAAGCCGACCATCACGGCGACGCCCCCTCGCTCATCGCAGACGATGCGGCTCGTGCCCATTGCGCCGAGCCTGCTCTTCACGGCAGCGGAACGCGGCTCCAGGAGGGGCGCTTGCTTCACAGTACGGCCGTTACCGCACTAAGCGCAGGTTCGCGAAGCCACCGGACCGGTCTCCAAGGTCGTTCGCCTTCACGATCAGGTCGGGGCTACCGTGAAGCTCAAAGCTGTACGCGATCGCTTTGTCGCTCGGGCCATTGAGCGTCAGGGTCGGACTGCCCTGCATCTTGAGAGTCTTCTTCTCTGATTGGGGTCGTTGAGGTCAAGCTGCTCCTGATCTCTCGCGCTCGATCGTATCGCTCCTGTGGGTCACTCGCTTCTCTTCGCGGTCGGCGCAGGGCCGCCGAATGATGGGGTCAGGAAGGCAAGGCGTCCCAATCTGGTACCACGACCTTGCAGGCTGATGCCGGCAGGCTCTGGACTCTCAAACGAGATCGTCTTGCCCATCGTCCCCACCGGAACGATCCGAATTCACCCGTTGGGGCGAGGTCTTGTCGGTTGCCGTGCTCGCTGCTCCCTCAAGCCTTTGCCGGCTCCTTGCCGAACCGGAACTCGGTTTGGTCGCACCACATACGATGGAGGATCACGGCGAGCTTGCGGGCGACCGCGACGCGAGCGCGGCCATGCCTCGATGCTTGGCAATCTTCATGCCCCAGGCCCGCAGGCTCGACCATTTGCGGCTGCGCACGAGCAGCGTGTGCGCCGCCTCGTAGAGCGCCGTGCGGGCGAGTTCGTCACCACATCGGCTGATCTTGCCCTGGATGTCGGTCTCGCCCGACTGATAGCGCGTCGGG
>JAJFBI010000017.1 GCA_020697385.1 Microvirga sp.
GTCGAGAGCAAGGACCATCGGACGGGACTGACGGTCGGGACGGTGCGGGTCAGCAACCTGTTCAGCGGGCTTGTGGCGAAGCAGCCGGCGGTCGGCATGGACACCCTCGTGACCGCGGACGATGGTTCCGAGCTGTACATCAGCATCAACATGCTTGCCGATACGGTCACCCAGATCCTTTCGGATCAGAAGCTGCCCCCGACTTGGATCGGTGCCATCCTCGACCGCAACGGGACGGTGGTGGCCCGGAGCCGGGATGCTGGGCAGTTCGTGGGCAAGCCGGCAACGCCTGAGAACGTGAAGCGGGTTCGAGCCGGGGTGCGGGAGGGCGTCTCCGAGAGCGTTTCCCTGGACGGGGTTCCGACACTGCTTGCGCTCGCCCGCTCGCCGGGCTCGGGGTGGACGACGATCCTGGCCGTCCCACGGTCGGAGATCACGGCGCCCGCGTGGCGATCCGCCCTATATCTCGCCCTGGCGGGAGGGTTGCTGCTCGCGCTCGGGGTCGTCATGGCCTGGCAGGTCGGGCGCGGCATCGCCGGACCCATGAAGGGTTTGGCCGGCCTGGCGCAGCACGTCGGCCGCGGCGAGCCGATCACATCGCCGGCAAGCGGGCTGGTGGAGATCGACAGGGTCGGCGATGCGCTCGCCTCAGCCTCGATGCAGCTTCGGGAGGCTGACCGCCGGCAGAAGCTGCTCATCGACGAACTGAACCACCGGGTGAAGAACACGCTGGCCACCGTGCAGTCCCTGTCCTGGCAGGTGATCCGGCCAGGCGTGTCGCCACAGATAGCGCGGGAGCGCTTCCAGCAGCGCCTGCTGGCGCTCTCACGCACGCACAACCTCCTGAATGAGACCCTGTGGGAGGGAGCCGCCCTCAGGACGATCCTTGCCCTGTCGAGGACCTCCGGCCGGGTTCAGGTAGATTGGAAGGTCGACGACCGCGGCGAAGGGGCGATCCTGACCGTCCACTGGTGCGAGCTGGATGGACCGGTGCTCGAGACCGAGCCAAGTCCCGGCTTCGGCTCGCGTCTGCTGCGGCAGGCCATCACTCAGGAACTCGCCGGCCAGCTCGATCTTCGTTATGAGCGCGAGGGGGTGTGCTGCACCATCGCCGTCCCGCTCGGGTCGACCGGACAGCAGGCAGCCTGAGCGGTAAGACCCGGTAGCTCGGCCCTCTTGGACGCCCTGTCGGTCAGGCGGCGAGCGCCCGGATGCGCATTAAGAACAGCCCACCTTATCGCCCCGAGCACACTGGGATGCAGTCGAGGACGACCCGCTGGCCTCCTCCTCTTCATGCTGGACGAAAACATGCCCGATGGGACGTCCAACCATATCCGTCCTTGATCCTCAGCAAATAGTTCTGACCTGAAACCGGCTATGGCTGGAGGCTCATGTGACAACGTTCAGGCACAAGGGGAACACCATGATCGATCAGGCCATGGCGAGCATGCACCGCCCTTACGAGGATGTGGCCGCCATCCTGACAGGCACCTTGATGGTGGCACTTGGGGTCACCTTCTTCGCCTCCGCCGGCCTGCTGACCGGAGGCACGGCAGGCCTTGCCCTTCTCCTGGGGCAGGCAACCGGCCTCGAGTTCGGAGCCGTCTTTTTCGCCGTCAACCTTCCGTTCTATTACCTCGCCGTCAACAGAATGGGCTGGAAGCTCGCAGTGAGGACCTTCCTGGCGGTCCTGCTAGTTTCCCTGCTCTCGAAGCTAACGGCGTCTTCGGTCAGCATGGGCCACCTCGACCCGATCTTTGCCGCGGTCACGGGCGGGGCGCTCACCGGAATCGGACTTCTGATTCTCTTCCGCCACCAGGCAAGCCTTGGCGGCGTCAACATCCTGGCCTTGTACCTGCAGGAGCGCCACAACCTGAGGGCCGGATATGTCCAATTGGCCCTTGATGTGCTGATCCTTCTTGCATCCCTGTTCATCCTCGCGCCGGACAGGCTCGCATTGTCGCTGCTGGGAACCGTCGTGCTCAACCTCGTGCTGGCGACGAACCACAGGCCCGGCCGCTACAACGGTGTCAGCTGAGGTTGCCCGATCTCATTCCAGGGCAAAGGCGCCGAGAATCCCGACGAGAACCCAAACGGAGTGGAGCGAACAGCACCGGCCATGGCCGCATCCTGCAGCGCTCCAGCATCGACTATGGCGACCGGCCGCTGCCGGGAGCCCTGCGCCGGCCGGGCCGGTGAACTCCCTCTGACAGGCATGACCGGCGCCACGGGCTGCAGGTCAGGCCGCTTGGCCGCCACACGGGTCAAGTCCCGCCGCACGAACCATGTCCTCGGCCCCGCGCATCGCCGCGGCTCTGATGTCCTCGAACAGCAGCGCGATCTCCTTGAAAACACTCAGGTCGGCCTCGTCCGTCGACACCGTGTCGAGTTCGCCGACGAGTTCGAGCAGCGCACCGATGCGTTCCGCTTGGTGGCGGGCATCGAGGATCAGGCCGCGGAGCTGGCGCCGGTTTTCCAGCGCCTCGAAACGCTCCAGGGCGGCGTCGAGCTTGCCGCGGCACCGGCAGTCCAAGTCAAGGGTGTCCATGACGGCACGCACGCGCGTCAGCAGCGGCGAGGAGGGTGATAGGGCAGCCGGGCCGGGAGCGGCGACGTCGCGCAGTTCAGGCTTCATCAGCAATCTCCGTTGAGTTTGAAGCGGGGGCGGTGTGCCCCGACAATTCAGGAAGGCAGGTGCCGGCCTTGGCTTCGTTGCTCTGGCGCAAGGCCGACATGCGAAAAGCCCGGGCTCAAGACCCGGGCTTCTCATCACGTCAATTGTTCCAGTCAGTGACCGCCAGTCGACTGAGCCGACTTCTGCGGGTTGTAGTCCTTGAAGACCGTGGGGTTGTCAGGACCCTCGACCTGCAGGATGCCGGCCAGTCCGCGCTCGACCCGGCTCAGGGCATGGTCGACGAGGACGTAATTGCCCGGCACCTCGACCTTGAAGTCCACCACGCTTGCGCCGCCGGGAGGAGTGGTGATCGTCTGCACATCCTTCATCGGCGAGCTGAGCGAAGCCAGCGGGTAGGCCTTGTCGAAGATCTCGCCGATCACGTGGAACGAAGAGGTGTAGTTCGGGCCACCCACGCCGAAGTAGATCCTAACCGTCTCGCCGACCTTCGCCTTGAGCGGGTTCTTCTTCAGGGCGTCCGCGCTGCCGTTGAAGATGAAGTACTCGGGACGCTCGCTGAGGAGCTTGTCGATGCTCTCGTCCAAGTGACCCTTCGTGCCGTGGGCCTGCTCGGTATAGATCTCACCCTGCATGACGTAGAACTCGTGATCGACCTTCGGCAGACCTTCCTCCGGCTCGACCAGGATCAGCCCGTACATGCCGTTGGCGATGTGCGAAGCGACCGTCGGGGTGGCGCAGTGATAGACATACAGGCCGGGGTTCAACGCTTTGAACTCGAAGCCGCGGGTCTCGCCGGGTGCCGCCTCGGTGGCCTTGGCACCGCCGCCGGGTCCGGTGACCGCATGGAAGTCGACGTTGTGCATCATCACGCTGTTGTCGGCGTTCTTGAGCTTGACCTCGACGGTGTCGCCGACTCGCACCCGGACGAAGGGGCCGGGAACCTTGTTGTTGAAGGTCCAGTATTGATAGGTGGTGCCGTCATCCAGATGACCTGTCACTTCGGTGGTTTCGAAGTCGACCTTGATCCGCTGCGGGCCACGCTTGCCGATGGGGCCGGGAAGATCGGAAGGCAGGCGCACCACGCTCACCGGGGCTGCCTCCGTTGTCGCGTGGGCGTGACCCGCAGCGGCAACCTTGTCGCCTGCATTGGCTGCAAGCGGGGCGCCCAGCCACGCCGCGGTGGCAAGGGCTACAATGGCAGCGGTCGCAAGCAGCGGCCGGCGTCCCGGGATCTTCAGGGCCTTCATCGTCATCTCCTCTATGGGACCGCCTGGCGGATCGTTCTGGTCCGTCATCGGATGAAGAGGTTGTACTCCCGGGCTGCTCAGGCTTATTTGCTGCAGCGCAAATATCTTGTCGAATGCCGTCCAGAGCGCGTGATTTTTATCAAGCGACCTCAATGATTTGATCGAGATCAAATGGATTTGTGCGCTGCAGTCGAAAAACGGCCGGATCATATTGAGCAATCGCAAGGAGCCCCGGCGGAAGTTGCTGTACACACCCTGGCATGAAGGGCGGACACCCTCCCGGAGGATGGTCTGTCGCATGCGAGGATTTGCACTATGAAAGACGACCTGAGAGCGCGCTACGGCGAAGAGAGGCTTCCGCGGTACACCAGCTATCCCACCGCGCCGCAGTTCTCCGACGCTACCGGGCACGAGGCCTATGGTGAGTGGCTGACATCCCTGCCGGCCGGGACGAGCACCTCTCTTTACCTCCACGTGCCCTTCTGTCGCTCCATGTGCTGGTACTGCGGCTGCCACACCACCATTACCCAGCGCGATGCACCGATCATCGACTACCTCGATATCCTGCGCCGCGAGATCGAGCTCGTGACGGATCACCTGAGTAATCCTCTGGCCGTGAGTCACTTGCATTTCGGCGGAGGAACCCCAACCATCATGGAGCCCTCCGAGTTGCTCGGCCTCATGGCCCTGATGCGGCGGAAATTCTCCTTCGACGGCGAGACCGAGGTCGCGGTCGAGATCGACCCACGTACCCTGACCAAGACGATGACGAAGGCTCTGGGTGAGGCGGGCGTCACCCGCGCCAGCCTCGGCGTACAGAGCTTCGATCCAGTGGTGCAGCGCGCGATCAACAGGATCCAGAGCTTCGAGCAGACGGCGCGGGCCACGAATGGTCTGCGAGAGGCCGGTGTGCGCGGCATCAACTTCGACCTGATCTATGGCCTGCCGCACCAGACGGTGGAGTCCTGCATCGACACCGTGCGCAAGAGCATTGAACTGCGCCCCGAGCGCTTTTCCGTTTTCGGCTACGCGCATATCCCGACGTTCAAGAAGCACCAGCGCAAGATTGATGAGGCCGCTCTGCCCGATGGCGCGGCCCGCTATGAGCAGGCGGAAGCCATTGCCGAGGCGCTCGTTGAAGCCGGTTATCGTCGGATCGGGCTCGACCATTATGCGCTGCCTGATGATACGATGGTGAAGGCGCAGCTCGATGGCGTCCTGCATCGCAACTTCCAGGGCTACACGACCGATCCAAGCGACGTGCTGATCGGCTTCGGCGCCTCCGCCATCGGACGCCTGACTCAGGGCTATGCCCAGAACGAGGTCGTGCTGGGGCGCTATGCCGAGCGCATCTCGCGCGGCGAACTGGCGACCGCGAAAGGCTATGCCCTGACGGCGGATGACCGCCTCCGAGCCGATCTGATCGAGCGCGTGATGTGCGACTTCAAGGTGGACGTGGCGGAGGTGTGCGGCCGGCACGGCACGGCGCCTGAGACCATCATGCAGTCGATCCCGAGGCTGCGGATGCTGGAGGGCGACGGCGTCATCCGGCTCGATGGCAACGTTCTGTCGGTGAACGATGACACCCGCTTCCTGGTGCGGAGCGTGGCGTCCGTATTCGATGCCTACCTCGGCCAGTCGGGCAGAACCCACAGCCGCGCAGTGTGATGACAGCAAGAAGCCTACAGAAGCGAGCCGCGGCCCGGCTCCTGTGGGCTTGGTTGTTCAATTCCCATCGGCGGCGGCTTGAGAGCCGTCGCCGATGGGTTCGTCATGCGCAGGACCGCACCTGATAGATATCGCCGGTCTTGGCATTCCGCTCCTCGTGAACCGGGCACTCATGCCAGCTGCGGTACTTGGGCGTCTGGGTTGCCTTCACGGGAGGGCAGGAGACCTGAACGGTGACATATTCGTTGGTCAGGTGGTTATAGGCGTTTCTATAGACGCACTCGGCGGAGGCCGGCGCTGCCGAGAGCAGGAGCACGGCGATCAGAATGGCTTTGGTCGGCATGACTCTTAATCTCCTTCCGTTAGATGTGTTGATCTCAGGCAATGGCGGCAAGGCCGCGCGCGTCGCCCTGGCCGCCGACGCCGAGACGCTGGCGCAGCAGGATGCGCGGGGCAACCAGGTCAGCCAAAGTCACCTCGTCGAGCGAAGCGAAGAAGGCTTCCCTCGCTCGCCCCATCGTGTGGGTGAGCAGGCAGGCGCCGCTCAGGATGCAGGTGGTTGGGCCATTCCCCAGACACTCGACCAGAGCGGTGTCATCCTCCAAGTGGCGTACGACTTCTCCCATGCGGATGGCGGCGGCAGGTTTGGCGAGCTTCAGCCCGCCGACCCGTCCGCGCACGCCCGTGACGTAGCCGAGGCCGACCAGGGTTTGCGCAACCTTCATCAGGTGGTTGCGCGACAGCCCGTGCCGCCTTGCGAGCTCCTCGATGGTAACGAGCCGCTCCTCCATGACGGCAAGGCTCATCAGCAGGCGCAGCGCAAAGTCGGTGTGGAACGTCAGCTTCATTAGAACTCCTAAAACATGCATATAAAATACATCTTTTTGCAACCAAGAAAAGAGCAATTCACGAGGAAGCGGTTGGCTTGAGTTCAACGACCACGCCTCTGCTGATCGAGCCGACAAAGGCCATGATCCGGCGTTTGGCCCGGACCTTCTGCGACCGTTTCTGCAGGATGAGGGAATTGGAGCCGATTTTCGTCAGGCCCCATCACACCGTTGGGCCGAGCATCTGGCGCTCATGGTGGCCTCCTGGTCGTCCATTGCTCTGCGAACAGACACGTATCAGGGCAAGTCGGAGCAGGCCCCCAGGGGCAGGGCTTTGGTGAAAGCGCACTTTGAGCGCTCGCTTGACCTGTTCGGGGTGACCGCGTGGGAGGTCTGCGAGCCTGATCTTGCGGAGTTCTTCATCGACCGCGCGCATCGCACGCCGACAGCCTGCAGATAGGCCTCAACATTGGCTCGAAAGCACAGCGATCGCGGCTAGAGCATTTTTCGGCGAAGTGGATCCGGTTCGCCGTCAGAAAATGCGTCAAAGCCAGAAGAGAGATGATTCCACGTAAGTGGAGACATCTCTAGGGCTAGGTTCGCCGGCGCGTCCGCTGCTTACCGGACCAGGTGCCGGTAGATCGACGGCAGGGCGGAAGGGAGCTTCGCCACTTGGCCGACGATGGCATAGCCGCCGCGGCCGAACAGGGTCGGGAAGTAGGACTGCGCCTCCTGGTCGACCGTGACGCCAAAGACAGTGACACCAGAGCGACGTGCTTCCATCACGGCGCGGCGGGTGTCCTCAATGCCGAAGCGGCCTTCGTAGTAGTCGATGTCGTTCGGCTTGCCATCCGTGATCACCAGCAGGAGCTTCTGCCTGTTTGGACGCTCTGCCAGTTTGGCCGTCGCATGGCGGATACCCGCACCGATGCGGGTGTAGTAGCCGGGCTTCAGCGCCGAGATGCGCCGTGCGACAGTCTGGCTCATCGGCTCATCGAAGTCCTTCACGGTCTCGACCCGCACCCAGCTGCGGCGCCGCGAGGTAAAGGTCAGGATGGAGTGCGAGTCGCCGCAGGCGGCCATTCCGTGCGCCAGCACCATCAGTGCCTCCTTCTCCACATCGAGCACGCGCCTGTTGTCCACCCAGGCATCGGTGGAGAGCGAGACATCGACCAGCAGGGTCACGGCCAGATCGTGGGCCTGGCGTTTGCTGGAGAGATGGACCCGATCCGAGCCACAGCCCCCCGAAAGCAGATCACTGCGGGCGCGCACCAGCGCATCGATATCCAGCTCCTCGCCATCCGGTTGCGCGCGCAGGATCTCGTGCTTGGGCCGCAGCGCCTCGAACTGGCGGCGGACCCGGCGGATCATCCGACGGGCCTCGTCATCCGCCTCCCAGGTCTCGCCCTGTTCAGAGGCAGGGGCTGCCAGCACGCGGCAGTGGTTCGGCAGATAGGCTTTGCGGGTGTAATCCCACTCCGGATAGGTTAGGTCGGCCGTCAGGCTCGTGGTATCGACGGCCTCAGGCGGCAGATCGAGATCGAACTTGAGCTTGGTCGCCGGCTTGCCCTTGTGCTTGGAGAGGGGGATCTCCTCCATCTCGTCCAGAGCCTTCTCGGCGTTCTCGTCCTCATCATCGTCGGAGGGCCGGTTGACGTTGACCATCTCGGCCATCGCCAGGATCTTCTCGAAGCGGTTCAGGATGAACGGGTCGCTGCGCTGGGCCTGATCCGCTTCACGCCGCGCAGCAAAACGCTTGCGCGTATCGGACGCCGCGAGGTCGCTTGGACCGGCGGGTTCGTCGCTGTTGCGGCCCGGCTCGTCTCCTGCGCGGGCCCAGGTGTCGCCCCAGAGCGGGACAGGCAGGAAAGGCTGGTAGCCGGCAGGGGCTTGCCGCGGCAGGGTCGCGTTGCCGGCTGCCGTGCGCCAGAGGGCAGGCGCCACCGCATCAGCGTCGCCCAGCATCGACAGCACGATCTGCTCGATCCTGCTTTCCGCAGCCGGCAGGGCGCGGGGCGGCCGCGCTTCGCGCATGGCAGTGCAGAGTTCCTTGTAGGTTTGTGTCAGCCCTGGGCATTCCGCCAGGACGGCGGCGACCGTCTCTTGCACACGCCGGAGAATCAGAAGATCCCGTCGCAGCGGATCGGCCTCGGTGATGGGACTTGTCGGCACATGGGCAAAATAGGCCGCCAGCCACAGGTAGAGCGAGCGATTGAGCGTGCTCGACGGGAACAGATCTATGCGGGGTGGCAGGAATAGAGTGGCGGCATCACGCCCCGGCTGCTCCAGCCGCTCCTCGGTTACGCCGAGGCGCTGGAGAAAGTTCAGGCGGTGGGACGAGGCGCGCGCGGCGGTGCCCGCGAGCTGCACGCCGGTCTCGCCGCCAAGGCCGCGGAAGAACACCGCGAGGTATCCGCGGACCTCATCAAGGGAGACGCCAAGCTCAGGGTAGCGTGGGTAAGTAACCGCACGGCCGACCAGCCTGTGCCAGAATTGGCCGACCGTTTCTTCGAGCTCCAGAAAGTCGAGCATGGCGTGTCTCCAGATCAGGCGAGCGTCGCGCGGGCGACCTCGATCAGGGCCTGCTTGACGTCGAGCTCGTCGGTCAACGGTTCGATCATGGTGGCGAGCACGGCTTCTTCCGCCGCGACACCCGCCGCAATAAGAGACGCGCAATAGACCAACAGGCGTGTGGACACGCCTTCCTCCAGATCCTGACCCTTCAGTGCCCGCAGGCGGCGGGCCAGCAGCAGAAGCGGACGCACCCGCTCCGCGGATAGGCCGCTCTCGGAAGCGACGACGGCGATCTCGTGGTCGAACGGCAGGAAGTCGAATTCGATGGCCACGAAGCGCTGGCGCGTCGAGGGCTTCAGGGACTTGAGCAGGGTCTGGTAGCCGGGATTGTAGGACACGACGAGCATGAAGGAGTCGGGCGCCTGCAGCTCCTCGCCCGTGCGGTCGAGCGGCAGGATGCGGCGGTCGTCGGTGAGCGGGTGCAGCACCACGGTCACGTCCTTGCGGGCCTCAACGATCTCGTCGAGATAGCAGATGCCGCCCTCGCGCACCGCGCGTGTCAGCGGCCCGTCGGCCCAGACCGTGTCACCACCCTTGAGGAGATAGCGGCCCGTGAGGTCGGCGGCGGTGAGATCGTCATGGCAGGAGACGGTGTGGAGCGGCAGGCCGAGTTTCGCCGCCATGTGCGCGACGAACCGGGTCTTGCCGCAACCCGTGGGGCCTTTCAGGAGCAGCGGCAGGCGCTTGCTCCAGGCGAGCTCGAAGAGGGAGCATTCGTTGCCGGCCGGAACATAATAGGGAAGTTCGACTGGCGGCTGCGGCACGGCGTGGAGAAGGGGCTTCATCGGTCAGATCCTTCGGGTGCAATGGGGAGGACAGGGCGGCCGGATGATGGCCGCCCCGTTGACGTTTATTCCGCCGGCTGGAGGCTCTGCGTCAGACGCGGCGCCTTCTCGCGCCCGGGGACGAAGACCGCGTAGACGAACATGATCGCCGAGATCAGCACGAACACGCCCGAGCCGAGGCGGATCCAGTAGAACAGGGCCAGCTGGTCCTGGACGTCCATGTACGATTGCCCGAGCACGCGCTGCAGGTGGACCTGAATCACGCCCGCGAAGGTGAGCGCGAAGGTCATGACCGACATCGCCGTGCACATGATCCAGAAGCTGACGATGCTGAGCATCTGGTTGTACGGCTGACGACCCAGGATCTGCGGCATGGCATAGGCCATGAGGGCGAGGTTGAGCATCACATAGGCGCCAAAGAAGGCGAGGTGCCCGTGCGCTGCAGTCACCTGCGTGCCGTGGGTGTAGTAGTTCACCGACGACAGGGTGTGCAGGAAGCCCCAGACGCCCGCGCCGAAGAACGCCATCACCGAGCAGCCGATGGACCACAGAAGCGCCGCACGGTTCGGGTGCTTGCGGCCGGCCTTCCAGGTCATATGGAAGGTAAAGACCACCATGGTGAAGAACGGTGCGACCTCAAGGGTGGAGAAGAGCGAACCGATCCACTGCCAGTAGCCGGGAGCGCCGATCCAGTAGAAATGGTGGCCCGTGCCGAGAATGCCGGAGAACAGAGCCATGCCGACGATGACATAGAGCCACTTCTCCACCACCTCGCGGTCGATGCCATTCAGCTTGATCATCAGGAAGGCGAGGACGGATGCCATAATCAGCTCCCACACGCCCTCGACCCACAGATGCACGATGTACCACCAGTACATCTTGTCGACTGCGAGATTGATGGGATTGTAGAAAGCGAATAGGAAGAAGATCGCTACACCCCACAGCCCGAAGAGTAGGATGTTCGTGACGACGGTCTTGCGCCCTTTGAGGGCCGTCATGGTAATGTTGAACAGGAACATCAGGCAGACGACCACGATGCCGACCTTGATGATGAAGGGCTGTTCAAGGAACTCGCGTCCCTCGTGGATCTTGAACATGTACCCCACCACCGCGACGCCGGCTGCGCCGAAAAACATCCAGAACTGGATCTTGGCGAGAAGCGGGCTGAAGAGCTCCGTCTCCGTCTCTTCCGGAACGAGATAGTAGGTCGCTCCCATGAAGCCGATCAGCAGCCAGACGATCAGCGCGTTGGTGTGGATCATCCTGACGACGTTGAAGGGCAGGAGCTCGGAGAGCGTATTGGGCAGGACATAGATCGTGCCGGCGAGAACGCCGAACAGGACCTGAGCGATGAACAGGGCCAGGGCTCCATAGAAATAGAGCAGGGCCACCTTTTGCGTTTGGTATTTCATGATAGCGCTCCCCCTTAGCCGGCGTTGTTCGGCGGCCAGTTCTGGGTCTTGATGCGGCTGGTCCATTCCAGGAAGTCGGCGAGATCGTTGAGGTCCTGGTCGGTCAGGTTGAACTGCGGCATCTGACGGCGGCCCTCGATGCCGGTCGGCTGCGCGGCCATCCAGGCCTTGAGCGTCTCGCGCGCTCCGGCCGGATCTTCCTTGCCGCCATACCGAACCCAGACATTGCCGAGCTCCGGAGCGAAATAGGCGCCTTCGCCCAGGATCGAATGGCAGTTGATGCAGGAGTGCTTCTCCCACACGTGCTTGCCGCGGGCGACGGAGTCGGTCAGCGTCGAGACGTCGGTCGAGGTGGTGTTCATGTAGTAGTGGCTGTGGGCGGTCAGGCCCACGAAGATGGCGAAGAAGAAGAACGAGCCCCCGTAGAACACGTTCCTCGCCGCCGACTTGGTGAGGGCTTCAGCCATCACGCGATCCTTTCTTGAAGAGGAGGCACAGGTGCGGTGTGTGCAACCGTTGGATGACAGGAGCAGCAGCTCTGCTCTTTGCGCTGGAGCAAGCGTTGCGACGAAAGCCCATCTCACACGCGCAACAAAGGAAAGGCGGCTGTGGCCCACGGGATGATGGTGACCAACGCCAGCCAGCAGAGAAACAGGACCTGCCAACCGGCCGGCACGCCGCGCAGATTGAGGAAGTCCATCAGCATCCAGCGTCCTTTGGCGAAGGCGGTAGCGAGGATCAGCCCGTTGATCATCAATCCGGTGAGGCCGGAATGACTTGCGGCAATGCTGAGAAGGGTGAACAGGACAAGGAAGCCCCAGGCGCGGGTGACCTGTGTCATGGCTTTATCCAATCAGGTAGATGAGCGGGTACATCACAACCCAGATCAGATCGACCATGTGCCAGAAGGCGGTGCCGGTCTTCAGGTTCTCGATGCTGTCAGAGCGCACGACGGCGGCCAGGATGACGATGCCGAGAACGACGTGGAGGAGGTGAAATCCGGTCAGAAGGAAGTAGAGCGTGAAGAACGTGTCGGTCTCCAGGCCAATGCCTGCATGAGCCTTCGCGGCGTATTCCGCGACCTTGACGACAATGAAGACGAGCCCCAGCGCCATCGCTCCCCCGAGCCGCAGTCGCGCCGCCCCACGCTGCCCGGTGAACCTAGCCTCGACCGCCAGGGCGGCGAGCCAACCGCTGGTGATCAGGACAAGGGTGTTGATGCCGCCGAGAACCGGGTCGAGCTGCGCCTGGCCCGCCGCGAAGATGTCCGGGTGGACGGCCTTTGTAACCGCGAAAGCGAGGAAGAGCAGTCCGAAGGTCACCATCTCGGTCAGGATGAGCACCCACATCATCGGGTGCCCGGGCAGGTCCGAGAGGGCGCCCCAGGGGCGGTCTTCGTGCGCAGCGTTCGCCGCTGTTGCCGGATCCATGGCTTTATTCCATCAGGACGGGTTGACCGATGGCGCCTCGTACCGCCCGTTACCGCATTCTTCGTTGCGATGGCTCAAACAAGTCCCGCGCATTCTCGGCCATAGAGGGGACAGCTTTGAACACAGGAGAACCCTCTGATGAGTGATGCCCAGGTTGGTTTGTTGATGGCGACGCCGCTGATCATCATCTTCGCTGTCATGCTGCACCGGATGGGGGTGCTGCGCGCGACCGGCACGATCACGGCTGTGACCATGTCGGTCGTGATCGCGGCCGTCCTGTTCTTCACGCAGTAAAGTTTTTGGACTTGCCTGTGAGGATCCGCCCCGCCGTCATCTTTCAGGCGGCGCGGCTGATGCGAACCCGCCACAGGTCGGGACCCTCCTCCTGGTAGTCCCAGCCAAACGCGCCCGGCCTCTGGACATTGAACTGGTAGAACAGGGGCCTGGGGTTGTGGTCGTTGATGAGCAGGAACGCCTCGCCGGGGGCGAGTTGGTCGAAAATGTTGAAGATCAGGGGATGGCGCATCCGCGGCATGATCTGGCGGACGTCGATGACGGTTTCGGTGACATTGCAACTGCACATCGGACAGCGTTCCTTGGTGCGCGGACGGAAGGCTCCGGCCCGCGGGGGTGATGAGAATCGGACACCGGACAGGTTGCCCACCTGACCTTCGTCCCCACGGAAAGGCGACCTGAAGCCGACGCGCACAGCGTCCATGAATGGCCCTCGTCTTCCCGTTTCGACGGCGGGACCTTGGCTGTCCCGCCCCTCGTCTTCTTTGCCCTGCCTCAAACAAAACACCGGTTGGCCGGCCATCACGGCTCGATTGTTGTCGCCGCGCAAAGAGCGCCGGCCAGAAATCTTTTAACCATGAGGCAATGCAGGAACACGACTTTGGAGGCGATCATGCCTGTCGAATCCACCCAGCTTGTCGATGACATCATGCGGCGATGGCCCGCAACCATCCGGGTTTTCATGAGCCACAAGATGCGCTGCGTCGGCTGCCCCATCGCCTGCTTCCACACCGTCGACGATGCCTGCCGCGAGCATGGGGCGGACCGCGAGCGATTCCTGGCGGACCTGCGGGCGGCCATCACAGGGCAGCCGGCTTCCGCCCGGGCGGAGCCCGAGCTCGTTGCGGCCCATTGGCCTACGGGTCCGTAAGAGCCCTGCCGTGCGGCCGAGGGGCCGGTGAAACCGCGCTCTCTGGGCTTCATGGGCCCCACCGGAGGCTTTCTCCAGGTGAGGTTGCGCTGCATGGCGGAGGCCGTTTGCGACAGATCAAGGCGTGACACCGCCAAACCTGTGCATCCTCTCAGGATAGCAGGGAGGTTTTTCATGTGTCTTGACGGTGCCGGCGCGCGGCAGGTTAGTGGCCTCAGCGAGGCCGGGGTGGGGCCTCTTGGGCTGGAGGGGAGTGCGGACGGCGAGGCGGACGGGTCGATCCACGGCATGGATGTCCGGTGCTCCGGATGCGCGGAAGTCGGCTACTGCCGCCGTGATCTGGGTCAGCAGCCGCTTGCATCCGCTTGCATGGGGCATGGTGTCCAGGTCGAGGCCTAGTAGGGCTTCAAGGCCCTGTCCGTGCCTCGCGTATCGACGAACACAGCGGCAGTATCTCGTACCGGTTTGCGCCTGAACAAAGTCGGGAAGCCAACCTGTGGCACCATCGTCGAACAACATGGAGGTTACCATGGGTTTGACGACGACGATCAAGCACTGGCGCTCGAGCCGAAAGGCCGGCCATGAGCTGATCTCTTTTGGTGCGGACGGACTTGGGGCACTGGCCCGCGATGTTGGGCTCTCCCCGGACCAGCTCTCCCGCCTGACGGCGCGCGGCGCCAGGGCCGGAGAAGAGCTGCGGCGGCTCCTGGACGCCGTTGGACTCGCCCCCGAAAGGATCAGGCGCACCCATCCGGACGTCATGCGCGACATGAGCATCGTCTGCTCCGGCTGCGAGGCCGCCAGGCGGTGTCAGCGTGATCTCGACCGCGGGTGGGTGCCCGTGGTGCAGCGCTACTGCCCCAACACCGGGACGATCAAGGCTCTGCAGGCGGAACGGTGCCGCATCGTCTCCTGATGTAACCGCATTAGATCTTCTGCGCAGACTTCATCTCTGTCTCGGTTACGGGACCGTCACGCTGGGCGTGCTCCGCCTCGCCACGAGCGGGGCTGGTCTGGCTGGCGCCCCTGTTCACCACGAGCTTCGCCGCTTGCGTGTTTCAGCCCGGCCCCGCACACGACCTCCATTTTGTTTGCTGTGCCGCAAAGCAAGCGTGCCTCCGTTGGTGCAACAAGCACGAGTTGCCTGCCCTGGAGGTTGCCGATGCCTGTCCTGTCTCATCATCCACTGCTGCGCCCTCTCGGTCAGGGTCTCGCCGTCGCGGCGCTGCTGGCCGGAATGGCCCTGATGGCCTTCGCCGCAGGAATCGCGTTCTTGGGAGCCATGGTCGCGCTCCCGATTGCCATCGGCCTCATGGCGGTGCGGCAGCGCCTTCAGGGCGGGCCCGAACCTGCGATGGCGAATGCCTCCACTCTTGCTCCGCACCTGACGCGGCCATGACAGGCGCGCCTCCGCGACAGCCCGACGAGGATCCGCGGTCCCCGGTGGTGCTCGACGACCAGATCGCCGCTTACGACTGCATGCGTGGCCACTGTCCGGTCGCTCACAGTGACTATCTGCACTGGTCCGTGTTCCGGCACGCCGACGGGCTGCGGGTGCTGGAGGACCATGACAGCTTCAGCAATGTCGTCTCCCTCCACCCCACCCTGCCCAACGGCGTGGATCCGCCCGAGCACACTGCGTACCGGGCGCTCATCCCCGACAGCCCCTCGTTACGGGCAACGTTCCCGGCGGGCGGGTTCACCGCATTGCCCTTGTGGGTTGAGAGATGCTCCTGACCGAGCGACCTGGGTCTGAGCCAGCGCGTTGGTCTAAGGATAGGCCAACAGATGCCGGAGATCGGGACGAGGGCATGCGTGGTGGTGTGGCGACCATAGGCCTCCTGGCCGGACTTTCGCCGGAGGTTGCCGCCGACCTGCTGCGGCAGGCGCGGCGGCGGACGGTGCATGCCGATGAGGTGCTCTTCACGGCCGGGCAGCCCGCCCGCTCGGTGCATGTGCTCGCTTCCGGTGCCGCCAAGTTGATGCAGACCACACCCAAGGGGGCTCGGATCATCGTCAAGTATGTCCGGCCCGGCGAAGTCTTCGGCAGCCCCGCGCTGCTGGACAAGTTC
>JAJFBI010000379.1 GCA_020697385.1 Microvirga sp.
CTCCGAGCTCCAGATCCGCCTCGTCGTCTCGTCCGAGCTGCTGCAGCGCTGAGGCCAAGAGCGCGCGATCCCGGGCGATCTCGTACGGTGCCCCTACTTCCCGCCAATGCCCAATACCGGTTTGCAGCTCCCGTTTCGCCCCTTCAGCGTCGCGTTCGGCGAGCCGCACCCGCCCCCAACTGTCATGCTTGCTCCCCCGTAGCACTGGCGAATCGTAGGCGGCGCTGATCTCCCCGAGCTCTTCGGCCGAGGCTCGCGCGGTTACAAGATCACCGGCGGCGATCGCGATCTCGACTTGCGCGGGCAGCATGCGGGCACGGGCCCATTGGTCGGTGGTCTCCGCAAGCGCCGAACGGATCGCTCCGTACGCCGCGGTGATCTTGCCTTCCGAGAGGCGCATGAGAGCGAGTGCGGGCTGCGGGATCCGTCCCAGCGCGTGGGCCTGCCGCAAGGCGTCCTCCGCACCCTCGAGGTCGCCCAGCCGGAAGCGGATCTCGCCAAGCGCGTAGAACCCGTCGGCCAGCGGCGACGTCGCATCGTACCCGGCGAGCTCCACGGTGGCCTGCCGCAGCTCCTGCTCGGCTCGGTCCAGCGCGCCCTGCAAGGCAACGATCTCCGCGCGGTGGACCCGGCAGATGCCCGGGAAGCCGTTGATTGACTGCCGCTCGCACCACCGGCGGGTGGCCTCGGTCCACTCGCTGGCCCGCCTGTAGTCGGTTGTGTCGCGACAGGACGAGATCATGCAGCAGTACGCCACGCCGGCCATGAACGGGTTCAGCTCGCCGTTCACAGCGGCGATGGTGGCCTCCTCCAAGAGGGAGAATCCCTCGTTGGTACGTCCTCCGGCAATCAAAAGCCGTCCTTGCTGTAACAGTCCCCAGGCCCTGATGTCGGCGTCGTCGAATCGCGTGCCGAGTTCCACGGCCCGTCCCGCGAGCCTAATGGCTAACTCGACATCACCGGCGTGCTGCGCGGCAAGGCTCTTGGCCACGGCCTGGTATGCGTGCGCGAAACCTTCCGGCTCACCCTCCAAGAGGCGCTCGCCACGGGCCGCCCATGCGGAAGCAATCGAGAACTTCTGCTTGTTGTGATATTCGCGGCTGAGGTCAAAAGCAACTGCGGCGGCTCGGGCTTTGTTCTTGTCCACGATGTAGGCCTTGAACGCACGCTCCTTTGCCTCCATTGCCAAATCTGGCTGGGCGGTGAACCAGGCCGCCTCGGCAAGCGCCTCGAGGTCTGACGCATTGAGTCTTCCATCGCGGTCGGCTCGGGTCAGGAGTTCAAAGGCCTCCTGCCACCGGTGCCCCTCGAGCGCGTCGTGAGCCGCTGCGAGGTGAGCGGAACCGTCGAGCTGTTCGATCTCCATTGAACCGAATTGTTGCACCCGGTGCGCTAAGAGTTGGCATCGGTGTCGTTGCGGCTCCTGGGCGGTCTTACTCAACGGATTTGCGCCGGCCGTGCCTAGCACCCGTTCCTTTCTTCTGCCTTCTGCCCTTGCGGGGGAAGGCGTCCCGAAGGGACGGAAGGCGGGTAAGTCTGCGGCATCATCCTCTCGCGCAAGACGCCCTCCTCGACATGGATGCGCCACGCCAGCAGTATCGCGTTCAATACCGAAAAAATCAGAGCGACCCAAACCTCGCCGAAGACCAGTGGCAGCGCCGCGATTTCACCCGCGACGATGAGGTAATTCGGGTGCCGCAGATAGCGGTATGGCCCGCGGCGTATCAGCGCCTCGCCTGGCAGGGTGATGATGCGCGTGGTCCAGTAGGGCCCGAGGCTCGCGATCACCCACAGACGCGCCGCCTGCAGCAGAATGAAAATGACGAGCGGGGCGGCATGGATCACCGGCGGCTCGGGCAGCGCGACCAGAATCGCCAGCAGCCATGCGGCATGCAGCAAGACGAACAGCGGATAATGCCGCCGCCCGGCTTCAATGCCACCGCGCATTAGCAGCGCCCGCGTGTTGCGCCTGGCATAGCCCACTTCGATGAGACGCTGCAGCGCCACTGCGGCGATGATCAGATAAGGCAACATCGGTCGCTATCCGGAATCGGTCGAAGGATCTAGCATCAGGAACGCCGCGGTGAAGCCCGGCCCCAGCGTGGTCATCAGCGTGCGCCTCTGCGCCTCGCGTACGCGCATGCGTTCGAGCACGAACAGCACCGTTACGGCCGACATATTTCCGTAGTCGCGCAGTACGGCGCGGCTGTCCGCGAGCCCGCCGTGCGGCAGCGCAAGCACCTGCTCCAGAGCTTCCAGCACCTTGGCGCCGCCGGGATGACACGCGAAGGTCTCGATCTCGCCGAGCGAGATGTCGTTGCGTCGCAGGAAATCGAACAGCACCGGGCCGAACTCCCTTCCGACCAGTGTCGGAATATGCCGCGAGAAGATCGGCTTCAGCCCATCTTCTTCGATGTCCCAGCCCATGATGTCCAGAGAGCCCGGCCATGTGTGCTCCCCGCTGGCGCCCAGCACCGGCCCATTGCCCGCGGTTGATACGATCGCGCCTGCCGCGCCGTCGCCGAACAACGCTGTCGCCACGACATTGCTCTTCGACAGGTCGTCTCTGCGAAAGGTGAGCGCACAGAGCTCGACCGCGAGGAACAGCACTTTCGCGCTCGGCATCGCCGCCGCCAGTGCGCCCGCGCGCGCCAGGCCGATGACGCCGCCGGCGCAGCCGAAGCCGAAAATCGGCAGCCTCTTGATGTCCCGCCTCAGCCCCATGCGTTCGACCAGCAGCGCATCGAGGCTCGGCGTCGCCACGCCGGTGGTCGAGACGGTTACGATCGCGTCGATCTCGTCGGGAGCAAGCTTCGCTTCGGCCAGACAGGAAAGCGCGACAGTCTCGAACAGCTGCACCGCATGCTGCACATAGAGCGCGCTGCGGTCCTTCCAGCCATGCGGCTCCGCATACCATTCGATCGGCACGCAGGAATAACGGCGCTCGATTCCGGTATTGGCGAAGACCGGCAGCAGGCGTTCGACATCCCGCCGGCCGCTGAACTGCACGCGCACGCGTTCGGAAACGACAGTCTGGTCAAGGGTGTAAGGCGGAACGGCGGTCTTGAGGGCAAGCAGATGCGGCAGCGCGACGGCGGAAGCACTCATTACGAAGCCCCCCATCGCGCAACGCCTAACAGCCTCACCACAGCTAGATCGGCCTGTAGTCCGACCCTTCGCGGCGTCCAGCCTCTCATCGGCAGGCGGTGGTTGTGAAGGGCTCCGGTTGCTTGGATCGTTTTGACGGCTGTGCTGCGAAACGACCCCTCCCAGTCGGACCTGTTCCTGTTCAATATCAGCGCTGTGCAAGCCCGTTTCGCGCCGTCTAGGGCTATTTCCCCTAGTGGTGCGCCGGGGGACTTGAACCCACAACCTACGGATCAAAAGGATGGACGGCCTGAACGCTTTACTGACCTGTGAAAACGCTGATCAGCACTGGGCGTACGAGGCAACATAGGTCGCTGTGTAGCCGCGAGGGCGTCAGGCGTGGTGCCTGACTATGGCCTGGAACAGAGGTCCGAGGGCGGCCACAAGGCACAGTAGGGCGGGAACAAGGAACACCCCGGGGACACCGAACCAGCCGACTCCCAGACCGCCGGCGATGCCGCCGATCGCGGCGGAGAACCGGAGCGCGGAGAAGTAGAGCGAGGACGCCAGGCCGATCCCGCTTGGGTACATGTCTTGGGCGACGGTGATGCCGATTGCGCCGAGAGTCGCCCACATCGCCGAGTTGAGCACAGTCGCCGCAATCAGCACCAACTCGCTACCAGCGGCCATGAAGCCGAGGTTCGCCCCGACCCCTAGCAATACGTTGACCACCACCAGCCGATGCGCGCCGAACCGGTCGGCAAGTACACCCATGATCGGAATGAACACGAGCATCCCGACCGACTGAGCCGAGATCACTACACCACGCAACCAATCCGGGGTGCCGAGCTGCAGTTCCATATAGATCGGTAGGTAGGCGAACCTGATGGTGTCGCCACACATCGCCAGCACGCTCAGGCCGAGGAACGTCAGCAGGGGCAGCATGCTCGCGGGGCGGGACACCTTCCGGTCGCCTGCGCCATCCGGGGGGACACCTCGGTCGGGCACAGCGCG
>JAJFBI010000018.1 GCA_020697385.1 Microvirga sp.
CGGCTCTGGTCGACATAGCCGAGCTTCACGCTCTCGCCGATCTTGATCGATCCCTCGTCCGGCTGCTCCTGGCCGGTGATCATGCGGAACAGGGTCGTCTTACCGGCGCCGTTCGGCCCGATGATGCCGACAATGCCGCCCGGCGGCAGCTTGAACGACAGACCGTCGATGAGGAGCTTGTCGCCAAAGGCTTTCTTGAGGTTGTCGAACTCGATGACGTTGTTGCCGAGGCGCTCGGCGATCGGAATGATGATCTGAGCGGTCGTCGGGCCCTTCTCGTTGGCCTTGGCCACCAGTTCCTCGTAGCGCTGGATACGGGCCTTCGATTTGGCCTGACGGGCCTTGGGCGAGGCCGACACCCATTCGCGCTCGCGCTCGATGGTACGCTGGTGGGCCGCGTCCTCACGGCCCTCCTGCTCCAGGCGCTTCTGCTTCTGCTCGAGCCAGGACGAGTAGTTGCCCTCGTAGGGGATGCCCCGGCCGCGGTCGAGCTCGAGGATCCAGCCCGTCACGTTGTCGAGGAAGTAGCGGTCGTGGGTGACGATCAGGATCGCGCCCGGATAATTGCGCAGGTGGCCTTCCAGCCAGCCGGTCGTTTCGGCGTCCAGGTGGTTGGTGGGCTCGTCGAGGAGCAGTAGCTCAGGCTGTTCCAGGAGCAGCTTGCAGAGCGCCACGCGGCGGCGCTCGCCGCCCGAGAGCTTGTCCACGGACCAGTCGTCGGGCGGGCAGCGCAACGCATCCATGGCCTGATCGACCTGGGAGTCGAGATCCCACAGGCCCTTGGCCTCGATCTCGTCCTGGAGACGGGTCATCTCGTCCATCGTCTCTTCGGAATAGTTCATCGCGAGTTCGTTGTAGCGGTCGAGGATCGCCTTCTTGGCGGCCACGCCCTCCATGACGTTCTCGCGCACGTTCTTGGTGGGGTCGAGCTGCGGCTCCTGCGGCAGGTAGCCGACGCGGGCGCCCTCGGCGACCCAGCCCTCGCCGGTCCAGTCCGTATCGGTGCCGGCCATGATGCGGAGCAAAGTCGACTTACCGGCGCCGTTGACGCCGAGCACGCCGATCTTGGCATCCGGGTAGAAGGAGAGATGGATGTTATCCAGGACCTTCTTGCCGCCCGAATAGGTCTTGGTGAGGCCACGCATGTGGTAGATGAATTGACGGGACACGGAAAAAGCCCTGCTTGATCGAGATGTGAATGAGGTTGGCCGTCAGTTAGCAGGGGCGGAGGACCGGGGCAAGGCGGGGGAGTGTCGCCAGCAGAGTTCCAAAAGTCAGCACCTGTGGGCCCGCAGCCGGTGCTGCGAGCCTGTAATGTGTTCGAGGGTGGCGCGAATGGCAGCCCGGCTCGATGATGGATGGTGAAGAGGAAGAGCCGAACTGTCTCTTCGCGCACGGCTTCTTTAGCCGTTCAGGCGATGCCGGCCCGGTGACCGTTCCAGGCGGAATCCGTCTGCTCGACGGGGGCCCTGAACCGATTCCGACCACCGGCACACAGCATGGGCCTCCTCTCGATGACGCTTGCGAGGCCGCACCACAGGACCGTGCCTGCCTCCACACTGCGACGCCTCGCGAGCGCGCCCCTCGATAGAGGCAGGTCTACACCACGATATAGCCGAGACTAGGAGAATTGTCAAGAACAAAGCAGGAACAGTCTATGCTCTATCCCACTGTCATTCCGGGGCCGCGTAGCGGAGCCCGGAATCCATAAACACCACGATTCAGGAAGAGGATCTTGGCGTCCCACTTCTTTCTGCACCGTTCGCGTTTATGGATTCCGGGCTCGGCCTGCGGCCGCCCCGGAATGACAGCGAGGGTGTCATTCCCGGCCGGAGCGTCAGGGGAGAGGGAGGGGATCCATAGCGCCTCGCCTGATCGTGGTTCTCCTTCCCTCGCTACGCTCGCCGGGGATGACATCCCCCTTACGTCATCACCGGCCTTGTGCCGGTGATCCCGAACCGTGGAACTCCACTGTATCGGGATGGCCGGGACGAGCCCGGCCATGACGAGTTGGGGGATTGTTATTGCCTATGAGTGTGTCGCAGCCGGCCCTCTCTCCTTTGCGGGAGAGGGGGAAGGTTCAAGTGCATCAAAGGCCGAACGGGTAGGTCTCCGGCATGCCCTTGCCGTGGGCATGGGTCAGCGGAGTGACGGCCCTGGTCTCGTCGAACCAGACAAAAGCGTCGAACTGCTCAGCCAGCACCGCTTCGAAGTAATGACTGTAGAGTTCCGTGTCCGGCCGGTAGACCACGCCGATGGCCCGCTCCAGGCGCGGCCGGGAGAGAGCCGCCGTCAGGTTGGCCTGGCCGTTCTCGCGCCAATCGGTGAGGAAGCAGCTTAAAGCCGCGTCGCGAAAGATCCGCTCATGGCTATCTGGCCGGGCCGGGCGGACGCTCTTGACCTGCATGGGCTCGTCCCAATCGTCCGCCGCCGCCACGGTGCCGCGATCCGTTCCGAACCCGATGAGAACCGCGTCGTTGCGATAGGTCTTGCGGCAGAGCTCGCCGATGTTGAACTCGCCCTGCCAGCCCATGGCCGTGGCGGCGGCATTGCCGATGTGGGAGTTGTGCGCCCAGACGACGGCCTTGGCGTTGTCGCGCCGCGCAAGCAGGCTCTGGAGCGTCTCGAACATGTGGCGGTCGCGCAGGTTCCAGGACTCGGTCGCGCCCTCGTACATGATCCGGTAATAGTGCTCGGCCGCATGGACGATCTTGGCGTTCTGCACCGCGTCGAAGAACGCCTCGCCGCCATCTGCCTGGAGATAGTCCATCCGTTTGTCGAGAAGATCCTGTAGCTGCCGCAGCAGGCCCTCGTCGCACGGCCTCTTCTGCCCTGTCAGCACAGCCCGGCCGTAGCGGGCCGGATCCGACTGCCAGGGGCTGAGGCAGCCATAGCGCCCCCTCGCCTCCTTGGCGGCTTGCGGGTCGACCTTGTCGAGGTAATCGAGCACGGACCGGATGGACGAGTTCAGACTGTAGACGTCGAGCCCGCGGAACTCGGCGCGCTCGTCCTCGGCCCGCTCCTTGTTGTGCTCGCGCATCCAGTTGACGAAATCGGCCACCTCCTCGTTGCGCCACATCCAGGTGGGAAAGCGCTCGAAGGCCGTGTCGTCACCATCCGGAACGGGACGATGACGCACGTAAGAATCGATCCGCGCCGCATCGGGCCAGTCGGCCTCGACAGCCACGATGGTAAAGCCGTGCTGCTCGATCAGCCGCTTCGTGATGGCAGCCCGTGCCCGGTAAAACTCCGACGTGCCGTGCGTGGCCTCGCCCAGCAACACTACCTTGGCATCGCCAAAGCGGTCGAACATGGCGCCGAACGCCTGCTCGTCGGAAATCGGCGGCAGGGCCTCGCCGTGCTCGCGCACGAGATCGACAGCCTCCTTGATCGAGGCTTCGTTCTCGTTCTGCTTCCAGGACAATCGGGCCATGACCGCACCTCCCACTTAGAGCATCGTGCGGACCCAAAAGTGCAAGTCCACTTTTGGGTCCGATGCTTTAGCCGAAGAACGGCAGCACGAGGATGCTTGTTCCAGGCCTCCCGGGAGTGTCGCTGATGCGCCGCGCGGTCAGCGTCCTGGCCGGCCTCAGAGACTGGCTGATTAAGAGCTGACAGCGCTCCTCACGTCATCACCGGCCTTGTGCCGGTGACCTCGATTGTGTCGAGCGCCGTGCTTTTCAGCATCGGGATGGCCGGCACAAGGCCGGCCATGACGGAAGCCGAGGCGTGTTCCTCTTTATGAGCCAGGCTCTCAGGCCACGCCGGCCATGATCGTCGCAAACGCCTCCTCGGCGGCGATGACGGTGGCCATCTGCACCGTATGGGCGAAACGGTAGGGTTCGCCGTAGATCGTCTCGTCCGGGAACTCGGTGATGAGCGTCAGGGGAGTCGGGTGGCGTTCGTCAGGAGACAGGAGACACGGGATGTCGTTGATGATCTCGTAGGGCGTTCCGCCCGAGTGGATCGAGCAGATTTCGATCTGGCGCCGGTTGAACTCGGCCAAGCCCGGCACAGCCGAGAGGCCCTTGGTGACGGCCTCGATCAGGGTTCTCGCCGTCTCGGCCCAGGCGGGGTGATGGCGGATGATCAGGAAGAAGCCTTTCGGGATCGTCCAGAGCTCGAAGCCGCGCGGCAGGTAGCCGGTGAAGGGCCGGGTCCATTCATGGGCCGGATAGCCATGAAGATTGAGGTGCAGCTGCGCGCCCGACAGGGCGAGAGCCTGATTGCGTGCGCCGATCTCGTAGAGAGGTTCGGTGCCGCCATATTCCAGATCGTTGCCGAGCGACGTATAGCGCGCGGCATGGTGCATGTGGCGGGGGCTGCCCTCGCAGAGGCGGCCATGCAGCGCATAGCCATCCGGATTCTCGACCGGAATATAAGCGACGTTCACCTCAGGGCTGGCCAGAAGCCGGCGCACAGCACGCAGGGTGCCGACAGGCGCCGAAGTCTCGTTCGCGTGCTGACCGCTGGTGACGAGCACGGCCGGGCGCGAGCCTGGACGATAGAGGCCACGGATGGGACGCCCTTCGCGGGAAACGCCTTCGAAGGTCTCGCCGGGAAGCTCCGCAAGCTCGCGATGGATCTGGGCCAGGGACGGCGCGGCATCTGCCGTCTCGATATCCTGCTCAGGCCGCTCCGGCTCGGACGGTACGCCGAAGGAGCGCAGCGTCACGCGGACGTCTGCATCGCCTTCGCCTGCGCGGATATCCGGCACGATCTGGCCGGGCTGCAGACCGCGGTCCTCATGCGGGCGGCCGGAGCGGTGCTTGAAGAACTCGAGGATCGAGAAATAGAAATCCTCGTGCAGCGCCTCGCGCGTGCTCATCACCTCGTCGCCGTAATCGAGCACGCGCTCGATGCCGGGAATGGCGACATCGATGGCCAGCGTCTCGGCATAGGGCTCCGTCGCGGGCCAGTCATGAGCCGTGACGGCCGCCATCACCTTGTGGAAGACCTGCTCGATCTCGGTCTCGAGCGGCTCGTCCAGATCAGCACCACCATCGGCACGCGCGGTCACCTTCATCCAGCCCGTCGGGGTGAGGTCCACCTGATCGAGATGGTTGGTGCGCAGGCGGTTGGGCGCGAAGACCTCATGCTCCGCGACACTGCCATCCGCATATTCAAGCGTGACCTGGTAGGTCAGATCGTCCGCGCCGGGCTCGAAGTGCGTTTCGATGCCCTCGAGCAGGGCTGCCAGGGGATAGGCCTCGGAGAGGAAGCGCAACCGGTCGGCTTTCTCATGCACGGGATAGCGGACGATCGCACGCGTCACGCCCGCCATGTCGAACTCTTCCAGGAAGGCGTGCACGAGCGGCTTGTAGGCGCTGCGCAGGCGGGCATGGATGCCCACATCCGCGAACATGCGCTCCGCGTCGCGACGCGCCGCCTCGTCCTCGAACAGCCAGGCCTCGATGACCGTGCCGCGATGGTCGTCCCTCGCCCATTCGCGCACGAGAATGTCGAGCGTGCGCGGAACCCGCTCTTCGAGCAAAATCGTCATTTCGAGGTCTGTCCTGTCGGGTCGAGAAGATCGCGCAGCCAGTCGCCGAGAAGGTTCAGGCCGAGCACGGTGAACATGATGGCAAGCCCGGGAAACACGCTCACCCACCAGGCCGTCTGCAGATAGGTGCGCCCGTCGGCCAGCATGCCGCCCCAGCTCGGGATGAGCGGATCGACGCCAAGGCCCAGGAAGGTCAGGCTGCTCTCGAGCAGGATGTTGTTGGCCACCTGCAGGGTCATCAGGATGATGATGGGGCCGAGCACGTTGGGCAGGATGTGCGTGAAGATGATGCGGCCGTTCCCGACCCCGATGGCGCGGGCGGAGAGGATGAACTCCCGCTCCCGCATGGCCAGCACGGAGCCGCGCACGAGGCGAGCATACTGCACCCATTGGGTGGCGATCATGACGAGGATCACCTTGTCGATCCCCGCACCCAGGATGGCCAGGAACATGATCGCGACCAGGATGAAGGGCAGCGCGAGCTGAATGTCGGCAAAGCGCATCAGGAGCATCTCGGCGATGCCGCGATAATAGCCCGCGACCAAACCGACGAGAGTGCCGATGGTGACGGCGCCGAGCACGGATAGAAAGCCGACCATGAGGGAGATCTTGCCGCCCACGGCGACCCGAGCCAGCACGTCACGACCAAGAGGATCGGTGCCGAGGATGTGTCCCCAGCTCTGGAACGGCGGGGTGAGCCTTGCCATGAGATCCATGCCCTCGCCGCCATCCGGAAATAGCACGGGAGAAAGCAGCACCACCAGGGCAATGCCGCCTGCGAAGAGGAGGCCGAGGACAAGCTCGAGCGACTTGAACCACGAGCGCGACGAGGAGACAGCCTGAGCCGTTGCCATGGGCTTTACTCCGTCCGGATGCGCGGGTCGATCAGCCCGTAGGCAATGTCGACCAGGAGATTGATGAGAATGATGAACAGGGCCAGCACCGTGATGGTGCCTTGAAGCACCGGGTAATCGCGGTTGGAAATTGCATCGAAGGCGAGCGTACCCATGCCGGGCCAGTTGAACACCCGCTCGATGATGACGATGCCGCCGATGAGCCCGCCGAACTGCAGGCCGATATAGGTGACGAGCGGAATGGCCGAGTTGCGCAGGGCATGCTTGTAGAGCACGACCCGGTCGCGCAGGCCCTTGGAGCGCGCCACCATGATGTATTGCTGCGACAGCGTCTCCAGCATGGAGGTGCGCACGAGGCGCACGTTGGTGGCGGTAAGGATGATCGCCATGGTGAGCGCCGGCATGATAAAGCTCTCAGGCCCCTCCATGCCGCTCGGCGGCAACAGCCCGAGCACGATGGAAAACAGGAGCACCAGCATGATGGCGAGCCAGAAATTCGGGAACGACAGACCGACCAGCGACAGGATGCGGATGAGCTGATCGGGCCAGCGCCCGCGATGCACGGCCGCGTAGATGCCGAGCGGCACCGATAGAATGATGGAGACGATGAGGGACGCGAAGGCGAGAAGCAGGGTTGCCGGAAGGGCGCGGGAGATGAGCAGCGACACGGGCGTGCCACCCATGAAGCTCCTGCCGAAATCGCCCGTCAGGATCCCTTGAAGGAAGCTGAGGTATTGAACGTAGAATGGGCGTTCCAGGCCAAGGGCCTGCCGGATGTTCTGGAGATCCTGCTCGGTGACGTTGCCGCCGCCGCCGAGCATCATGATCGCCGGATCGCCGGACAGCCGGATGGCGAACGCGACGATCAGGGTCACGGCCAGGACCACGAAGATGGCCTGCAGCAATCGCTTGAGAATGAAGCCTGCCATGCCGTGATTCCGTCCTTGTCCTGAAGCGTCTTGCTTTTGAAAGAAGCCCCGCTCGCGCGGGGCCTCTGCGTGGCGATGAGTCCTGGCGCCCGCTCGGCGGGACGCCAGGAATTCGACTACTCCACCGATGTGGCGGTGAAGCGGAAGCGCCGGTCGGCGGGGGCGTCGAAGTTCTTGACCCGCTTGTTCACGCCATAGATCGTGTTCTGGTTGTAGAGCGGGATTTCGAGCGCCTTGTCAGCGACATAGCGGGCGACCTCCTGCAGAACCTTCTCGCGCTCCTTCACGTCATAGATCGTGCGCTGCTTCTCGAGCAGGGCATTGAGCGTCGGATCGTTGTCGTAGGGGTTCCACTTCTCACCCGAGTGATACATCAGGTAGGCCGTGTTGTCGTAGTCGAAGGTCCAGCCGCCCCAGGCCTGATGCCAGGCCTCGCCGGTCTTGCCGTTCGGGATGATGTCGTTGAGCAGGACCGGCGGCTCGTGCGGCTGGAGCGCCGGCTTGAGGCCAAGCGCCTGGAGGAAACCGGCAGCGGCCTGCGCCACCTCGCGGAAGGTCGCGTCATTGCCGCGGAAGTCGATCCGCACCGGTGCGCCCGCCGGGACATTCGCCTGCTGCAGCATCTGCTTCGCCTTGGCGAGATCGAAGGGCAGCGGCTTCATGGCCGGGTCGTTGCCGAAGGACAGCTCGGACTGGAAGCTCGCGATCGGCTTTGCATGGCCGAGAAGCACCGCCTTGATGATGGCATCCCGGTCGATGCCCATGATCAGCGCCTTGCGGACATTCACGTCCTTGGTGATGCCTTCCTTGGTGTTGAGGCGCAGCGATACCACCGTGGGGCCGGTGATGCTCATCAAGCTCAGGTTCGAGCTCTTCTCCACCGTGGGGGCGAGACCGAACGGAATAAGGGTTGCAACGTCGATGCGACCGGACTGCAGCTCGGCCACCTGGGTGTTCGCCTCGGAAATGAAGCGGGTCACCACCTTGTCGAGTTTTGGCGCGCCGCCCCAATGCTCGGGGAAGGCTTCAAGCGTCAGGCTGACCTTCGGGCTGTATTCCACGAACTTGAACGGGCCGGTGCCGACCGGGTTCATGTTGAAATGCGCGTCGCCCTTCTCCTGGATGTATTTCGGCGGCACGATCATCGCGCCGTAGCCGGCGAGCTTCGTGAGCAGCACCGGATCGGGCTGCTTCATGATGAAGTCGACCGTGTTGTCGTCGACCACCTCGACGCGATCGATGGAGGTGTAGTTCGACTGCTGCGGACCCTTCTTGCCTTCTTCGCCGAGCAGGCGGTCGAAGGTGAATTTCACGGCCGCGGCATTGAAGGGCTCGCCGTTGTGGAACTTCACGTTCTCGCGTAGCTTGAAGCGCATGCGGCTGTTGTTGTCCATCAGCTCCCAGGAGGTCGCGAGACCCGGCTTCAGCTTCATGTCCGCGCCGCGGGCGGTCAGCCCGTCGAAGATGTTGTTGGCGGCGGATGACCAGTCGACCAGGAAGGTGTCGATCGGATCCCAGCTGCCGGGGTCGATGGCGACCGCGACGGTCATGGTTCCGGCGGCCTGTGCCTGGGACGCCATCAGCGGCGCCAGGGCCACTGCGGCCGTGAGGCCGAGCGCCTTGAGTGTTGTCGAGAACTTCATGCGAATGTCTCCCTCTGGAAAAATGGTGTTACGCTGCCCCTCGGAGCAGATCGGTTTCGATGGCGACCCAATGGCCCGGCGCGACCTCGCGCATGCGATGGATGGCGGGCTCCTGCCCGACCGGGCGCACAGGGCTCGGAATCTCGCCCTCGATCCGCGTCTTCGCCCGCTCGCGCTGCGGATCGGCGATGGGCACCGCTGCAAGCAGCTTGCGGGTGTAGGAATGCTGCGGGTTCTCGAAGATCGCCTGCCGGGACCCGAGCTCGACGATCTGGCCGAGATACATCACGGCGACGCGATGGCTGATCTTCTCCACCACGGCCATGTCGTGGGTGATGAAGAGATAGGACAGCCGCCTTTTCTCCTGCAGCTCCATGAGCAGGTTGACGATCTGCGCCTGGATCGACACATCGAGGGCGGAGACGGATTCATCCGCGATGACGAGCTTCGGATTGCTGGCGAGCGCTCGCGCGATGCAGATGCGCTGGCGCTGACCGCCGGAGAACTCGTGCGGATAACGCTTGGCATGCTGCGGCTGCAGGCCGACCTGCTCCAACAGCTCATGCACACGCCGCTCGCGCGCCTTTGAATCCTTGATCAGGCCGTGAACGATGATGGGTTCGGCGATGCTGTAGCCCACGCTGTGGCGCGGATCGAGGGAGGCGAAGGGATCCTGGAAGATGTACTGGATCTCCTGCCGCAGGCGCCGCCGCTCGGCCGGGCTCATGGCCGCCATGTCGCGCCCGTCGAAGCGCACCGTGCCACTCGTGGGCTCGACCAGTTGCTGCAGCGTGCGCCCGATGGTGGACTTGCCGCTGCCGGACTCACCCACCAGCGCCAGCGTCTCGCCGGGATAGATGTCGAAGCTCACCTCCTCCACCGCATGGACCCGGTGGGTTACGCGGCCGAAAAAGGTTTTTCCCACGTCGAAGCGCGTGGTGAGCTTTTCCACTTCAAGAATGGGCTTCGTGTAGTCGGCCGTGTTCTGCTCGTGCGTGCCGCCGACGGGCTTGGCCACGCCGCCGTCCATCACCATCACGGGCGTGCGCTTCGGCAGAGGCTGGCCTGTGAGGGAGCCCAAACGCGGCACGGCTGAGAGAAGCGCTTTGGTGTAGGGATGCTGCGGAGAAGCGAAGACGTCGCGCACCGGCGCCTGCTCCACCTTCTCGCCCTTCCACATCACCACCACGTCATCGGCCATCTCGGCCACCACGCCCATGTCGTGCGTGATGAAGATGACGGCGGTGCCCATTTCCTGCTGCAGATCGCGGATGATATTGAGGATCTGCGCCTGGATCGTCACGTCGAGCGCCGTCGTGGGCTCGTCGGCAATGAGCAGCTTGGGATTGCAGGCGAGCGCCATGGCGATCATCACGCGCTGGCGCATGCCGCCGGAAAGCTGGTGCGGGTAGCGGTCGAGCAGCCTGTCCGCATCCGGCAGGCGCACCTTCTGCAGCAGATCCCTGGCCCGCAGCCGCGCCTCGCGCCCGTTCAGGCCCTGGTGCAGGATCAGCGTCTCAGAGATCTGGTTGCCGATGGTGAACACCGGGTTCAGCGAGGTCATCGGCTCCTGGAAGATCATCGCGATGTCGTTGCCGCGGATCTCCCGGAGCCTTGTGTCGGAGGCCTGGACGAGATCGATGGCCTCGCCGCCATTGGGGCGGAACAGCACCTGCCCGCCCGTGATGCGCCCGCCCGTGTAATCCGTCAGGCGCATGATCGCGAGCGATGTGACGGACTTGCCCGAGCCCGATTCACCGACAACCGCCAGGGTCTTGCCCGGCTGCACGTCGAAACTGACTTCCTTGACGGCTTTGAAGGGACCATTCCCCGTGCCGAACTCCACCGACAGGGAGCGGACCGACAGGAGGGCTTCAGATTGACGATTGGGTGTGTCCGACATCCATCCACGCTCTTGAGGCAGCACCGGTCCGACAGCGTCCAGACCGGCACCTCTTTAATACCTGTTATCCATCACAGCCGCGATGCCGATACGTCAAGCATCATTTGTGTCAGATCAGGCAATCGCTCGGATCATAGATCCAGCTTTGCGCAGCGCGCGAGTCCTTTGTTACGATGTCACCCATTCGCCGCCGCGCATGAGCGGCTCGGCCCTGCCATCCTGTGTGATACCATCCACATCCACCTGATCGGAGCCGATCATCCAGTCGATATGAATGAGGCTCTTGTTCGAGCCGCGGGACGCCATCTCGTCCTCGCTCATGGCACCGCCGCCCCGGATGCACTTGCTATAGGCTTGGCCCAGCGCGATGTGGCTTGAGGCGTTCTCGTCGAACAGGGTGTTGAAGAACAGAAGCCCGCTCTGCGAAATCGGGGAGGAATAGGGCACGAGGGCCACCTCGCCGAGACGGCGAGCGCCCTCGTCCGTGTCGAGCACCTTGTTCAGCACGGCCTCGCCCGTGCGCGCCCTGCTCTCCACGATGCGCCCGCCTTCGAACCGCACCTGGATGTCCTGGATCAGGGTGCCGTTGTAGGAGAGCGGCTTGGTGCTCGTCACCGTGCCGTCCACGCGATCCTTGTGCGGCGTGGTGAAGACCTCTTCGGTCGGGATGTTGGCGTTGCACATCAGGCCGTTCTTGGCCGTCGTCGAGCCGCCGTTCCACTCATGGCCATCGGCCAGACCGACGCGCAGGTCGGTGCCGGGACCACGGAAGTGAAGAGCGGCATAGTTCTTCTCGTTCAGCATCCGCGTGCGGGTCTGCAGGGCCGCATTGTGCTGCTCCCAGGCGGCGATGGGATCGGGGGTGTCGACACGGGAAGCCGAGAAGATGGCCTGCCACAGCTTGGCCAACGCCACCTCGTCCGCATCGTCCGGGAACACGGTCTTGGCCCAGGCTGGGGTCGCGGCGGATACGATGGTCCAGTTGATGTCGAACCCGGCGATCATGTTGAGGGCCGGCATATAGGCTTTTGAGCGAGCCCGGTTGGCTCGGGAGACCTTGTCCGGATCCTCCTTGGCGAGGAGCGACGGGTCCTCGCCCACAATGGCGAGCCGGGCAGCGCCCTTCTTGTAGGCCTCGGCCATCCCCTCATAGAGCCATGCCGGGGCCGTATCGAAGCCCTCGTCCCGCCCATGGCGGAAGCGCATCAGCGTGCTCTCCTCGTCGGAGAAGATCGTGGTGACCAAGGAGGCGCCGGCTTTATAGGCGTGCTCCGTGATGCGCCGCACGAGGGCCACGGCATCGAGCGGTGCGGTCAGCACCAGTTCCTGACCCGGCTTCAGTCCAAGTCCGACCCGAACGGCGACCTCCGCCAGACGGTCGAGAAGCTGGGCATGGGAGGACGCATCGGGCAAATTCCGGACTTGTTCGTTCATGATCCTGGTCTTTCGAGACTAAAAAGATGGGTGGTGAGGCTACACGGCCCTGCCGCTCATGCAACCTCAACGGGCTTGGACCTCACATATTCTCCCGGCCCGCCACGCCAAGGGCCTCAGGATCGAAAGCGATGCTCTTGATGATGGCGTGAACTGGAAGCCCAGGCTTGAGGCCAAGCTCTTCCACGGACTTCCGGGTCACGCGGGCCACGACAGGATCTCCGCCGCAATCGAGTTGCACATCCACGCTCGCTCCCTCAGCAGGGTCGATAGAGGAAATGAATCCCGGCAGCACGTTGAGGGCGCTCAGGCCTTCTGGAACCTTCAGGGACAGGATGATGTCGCGGGCGCGAAGGCGCACGCGCAGGCTCGTGCCAACAGGATGAGGAAGACGCGGGACGCTCAAGGCGCCGGCTCTCGCCTGCAGCACGGTCAGATCATAAACGTCATCATGCCTCGACACCTGTGCCTCAATCAGCGCGCCAGCCTCCGTGAGACCGCTCTGTGCGAAGAAACTCGTGTGCCGCAACACTTCGGCGGCCGAGCCCGAGGCAATCACCCGACCTTCCGAGAGAACCACGACGGATGTGGCCAGCCGCGCAATCTCGGCCACGGAATGACTGACGAGCACGATGGGAACGCCGCTCTCGTCACGCAAGCGCTCGATATAAGGATAGATCTCGGCCTTCCGTGCTTCGTCGAGGGAAGCGAGGGGCTCGTCCATCAGCAGGAGTTCGGGATCGGCCAGCAGCGCACGGCCGATGGCCACACGCTGCTTCTCGCCGCCGGACAATGTCGATGGGCGGCGGTCGAGCAGGTGGCCGATGCCGAGAAGATCCACAACGTGATCGAAGCTCGCCTTCCGCTCGCCACTCGGTGTGAACCAGCGGCCGAAGAGCAGGTTGTGCCGCACGTTGAGATGCGGGAAGAGCCGTCCCTCCTGAAAGACATAACCGATGCGCCGTTTGTGCTTTGGTACGACGATGTTCTTCTTTGTATCGACCAGCACCCGCCCCTGCACCGCGATGCGACCATGGTGCGGCCGCACAAGACCACTGATGGCATTCACGATGGTCGTCTTGCCGGAGCCTGATGGGCCGAAGAGTGCGGTGAGTCTCCCATCGGATTGGAAGCGTGCTTCAAGCGCAAAGCCGCCCTGCCGGTGACGGATATCGACATCCAGGATCATCAGGCTTGCACCCGCCGACGCACACGCCGCGCCAACCATTCGGAGACCCACAGCGCGGCGATGGAAATGACGATGGACACGAGCGTGAGCCGCATCGCACCGCCCTCGCCTCCCGGCACCTGGGTATAGGCATAGATAGCCGACGGAATGGTCTGCGTCTCGCCGGGAATGCTCGACACGAAGGTGATCGTCGCACCGAACTCCCCCATGGCTTTGGCGAAGGACAGCACCATGCCGGCGATAATGCCGGGCAGGATCAGCGGCAGCGTCACCACGCCGAAAACCCAGACGGGATGAGCCCCGAGCGTGCCGGCCGCATCCTCGAGCTTGCGGTCGACGGACGCAATGGAGAGACGAATGGCCCGCACCAGCAGCGGAAAGCCCATGATGGCGCAGGCGAGCGCCGCACCTGTCCAGCGAAACGAGAACACGATGCCGAACTGCTCGGCGAGAAAAGCCCCGATGGGGCCACGCCGCCCGAAGCCGATGAGCAGGAACCAGCCCACCACGACGGGCGGCAAGACCAGCGGCAGATGCACGAGCACGTCGAGCGCCTGCCGCCCCCAGAAGCGTCCGCGTTCCAGCAGGAACGCAATGGCGATGCCGGGAATGAGGCTTGCCGCCATCGCCACGAAGGCGACCTTCAGGCTGAGACGGACGGCTGTCCACTCTTCCGGAGAAAGCCCCTCCATCAGGAGCCCGAGCCCGCTTTGTTCAACAGAGTGAAGCCCTGCTTTTCGAAGAAGGGCTTGGCCTTGTCCGAACGCAGGAAACCCAAGAACTCTATGGCTTCCGGATTAGCTGAGTCCTTCGTCAATGCGACCGGGTAGATGATCGACGGATGGCTGCCCTCCGGGAACGTCCCGACGATGGTCACGTTCGAGTCGGACACGGCGTCGGTCTTGTACACGATCCCAAGGGGCGCCTCGCCGCGTGAGACGAGCAGGAGCGCTGCACGCACGTTCTCGGTCTGGGCGACCTTATCCTTGACGCCCGCCCATGCGCCGAGATGCTCAAGGGCGGCCTTGCCGTATTTGCCGGCCGGTACCGCATTCACATGGCCCATGGCTAGGCGATTATTGCCGAGGAACGATGCAAGATCGAGCCCGGGGTTGAGTTCGACCTGTGCCGTAGAACCCTTCGGTGCGATGAGAACAAGAGAATTGCCGAGGAGACTGACGCGGCTTTCCGGCTGGATCAGCCTCTTGGAGGCCGCATAATCCATCCAATCGAGATCGGCCGAAAAGAAGATGTCCGCCGGGGCTCCCGCTTCGATCTGCCGAGCGAGCGCGTTGCTGGCGGCATAGGACACCACGACTCGCCTGCCGCTGTCGCGCATCCAGGCAGCAGCGGCCTCGTCGAGCGCGTTCTTCAGGCTGGCAGCGGCAAAGACCACCACATCCCGGCTTTGGGCCAGGGCTTCACCGGGCGCCGCGAGGCTCGCCCATACAAGCCCTATCAGGAGCGCCCGCGCGAATGCGTCGACAACGAAGCCTGCTCGATGGATGATCCTGCCGTTCAAAGGAGAAGCCTTGCTTTTACCCGGCGCATCCTAACCGAGTGGCCCTGGTCTTCAAGCAGGGCGCCGCCGGGGCGAGGGCTTCTTCACCAGGGAACGGACCAGCCGGTA
>JAJFBI010000380.1 GCA_020697385.1 Microvirga sp.
ATCGAACAACACCTCGGATTTCTTCCACAGTGACTGTTGACCTTCCTTAAGCGACCACACCTTGTTAATGTTCCTTCCAAGCTCGCTCGTTCCGCTTCTCGGGTGAGCACAGGAGACCAACGGGCCAACCCAAACTTTTTCCCCGAGTACAAGGACTGACCAGGCTGCCCATCCCTTCCCTCCAAGCTCGCTCGTTTGCTTCTCTCCAAGTCGTGCCCACATCCGACGCTTATGATGACGGCCATTTGACCGATCGTACTCCTTTTAAACGAGGGATGAGATGTATCTAAGCTAGTACACTCCTGCCTAGGAGGAAGGTGCCGCATTGCAAAGACGCTGTCTGATGCGACTTGCTGTAGGCTTGGACACCACACTTGTTGATCAGATGCGACCATCCCTTGGCTGGCGATGCCGATGTCCGCTGTTCCGTTCGGCGAAGCGAGAATGGAACGAGTTTCGGCGTCGAGCAGATGAGCGACGTAGTGTGGTCACGCCGAAGCTCGGAGCAGGAAGACACCGTATTTGCAATTCACGGGAACCCTCCGCCGACCCTGTTTTTGTTTTGCTCTATGCGTCTGCGCTGAGTAAGATGGATCTAACACCGAGGACGGCATGAGCGACGACCACCTCACTCCTCGCCCCCAATCTGATTCCGATCCGGAAGAAACCCGCGAGTGGCTGGATTCTCTCGACTACGTGCTCAAGGCCAAGGGCACCGACCGGGCGACATATCTCTTTGAGCGCCTCCGCGACCGGCTCGGCGCAAGCGGCGCCCAGGTCTCCGCTCCGCTCAATACTCCTTACATCAATACGATCCCGGCCGCCCAGGAACCGGCCTACCCAGGCAATCTTGAGATTGAACGGCGGATCCGAAGCCTCATTCGCTGGAACGCGATGGCGATGGTCGTCAAGGGTAACAAGCAGCATACCGGCATCGGCGGGCATATCTCGACGTTTGCCTCGGCAGCCACCCTTTATGAAGTCGCCTTCCACCACTTTCTTCGGGGCAAAGACGCCCCGCAGGGCGGCGACCAGGTCTATTTCCAGGGCCATGCGGTGCCCGGAATCTATGCGCGCGGATACGTCGAGGGCCGCCTGTCGGAAGAGGCGCTGCACCACTTCCGCCGCGAGCTGAGCGACAGTGCGAAAGGCCTGTCTTCCTATCCGCATCCGTGGCTCATGCCGGACTACTGGGAATTTCCCACCGTGTCGATGGGGCTCAGCCCGATCATGTCCATCTACCAGGCGCGTTTTAACCGGTATCTCCAAGACCGCGGCCTCAAAGATACGAGCCAGCAGCGGGTGTGGGCCTTCGTCGGCGACGGCGAAACCGACGAACCGGAAAGTCTCGGGGCGATTACGCTGGCCTCCCGCGAGCGTCTGGACAATTTGATCTGGGTGGTCAACTGCAACCTCCAGCGACTCGACGGGCCGGTACGCGGCAACGGCAAAATCATTCAGGAGCTGGAAGCCATCTTTCGGGGGGCCGGTTGGAACGTGATCAAGGTGATTTGGGGCAGCGACTGGGATCCGTTGCTGGCTAAGGACGACGAGGGCTTATTAGTAAAGCGGATGGGTGAGGTCGTCGACGGCTGGTTTCAGAAATATACGGTGGAAGGCGGCGCTTACGCGCGGACGCACTTCTTCGGCGCCGATCCGCGCTTGCTCAAAATGGTGGAGACCTATTCGGACGAGCAGATCCACAAGATGCTCCGCGGGGGCCATGACCCGCGAAAAGTCCATGCGGCGTACAAGGCCGCCGTCGAGCACAAGGGCCGGCCCACGGTGATCCTGGCAAAAACCATTAAAGGCTACGGGTTGGGCGAAGCGGGCGAAGGGCGCAACGTGACCCACCAGCAGAAAAAGATGAACGAGCATGAGCTGCGCGAGTTCCGCACGCGGTTCGGTGTGCCGGTGCCGGATGAGCAGCTGGGTTCGACCCCCTTCTTCCGGCCGCCGGCCGGTAGTCCGGAGGCCGCCTATCTCGTCGAGCGGCGCAAGGCCATGGGCGGTCACCTGCCAGAACGGCGCGTGAAGGTCCAGTCGCTCGAGACGCCGGCGCTCGAGCCGTTCAAGGAATTCATCGAGGGATCGGGAGATCGTGCAGTCTCGACGACCATGGGATTTGCGCGCATGCTGGGGCGCCTGCTCGCCATGAAAGACTTCGGAAAGCATCTCGTGCCGATCATTCCCGATGAAGCACGCACGTTCGGCCTCGAGGCGCTCTTCCGGCAATATGGGATTTATTCGCACATCGGCCAGCTCTATGAGCCGGCGGACAAGAGCTCGCTGCTGTATTATTTCGAAGCGACCAACGGCCAGATCCTCGAGGAAGGCATTACCGAAGCCGGCGCGCTGTCGTCATTCATCGCCGCCGGGTCGGCCTACGCGACCCACGCGCTCAACACCATTCCCTTCTACATCTTTTACTCGATGTTCGGCTTTCAGCGCGTTGGCGACCTGATCTGGGCCGCGTCCGACATGCGGGCTCGCGGCTTTCTCTTAGGCGCCACCGCCGGGCGGACGACCTTGGAAGGCGAAGGCCTGCAGCATCAGGACGGGCACAGCCATCTGCTGGCGAGCGCCTTCCCCACCATCGCCGCCTACGATCCGGCCTTCATGTACGAACTCGCGGTCATTCTGCAGGACGGACTGAAGCGCATGTACCAGGACCAAGAGGAGCTGTCCTACTACATTACGGTCTACAACGAATCGTATCCGATGCCGCCAATGCCTCCTCATGCGGAAGAAGGGATCCGCGAGGGGCTTTACCGATTCAAAGCTGCGCCGGACAAGGGCAAGCACAAGGCACATCTGCTGGCGAGCGGCCCGCTCGTCAACGAGGCGCTCAAGGCGCAGGACCTGCTGCTGCAGCGCTATGGCGTGGCGGCCGACGTGTGGAGTGTGACGAGTTACAAAACGCTGCGAGTCAAAACACTCGAAGCCGAGCGGTGGAACATGTGGCATCCAGATGAGCCGCCGCGTGTGAGCTATCTGCAAAAGACCGCGCAGCGATTCGACGGCCCATGCGTGGCCGTGAGCGATTACGTACGGTTGGTCAGCCAGCAGATCGCTCCATGGATTCCAGGCCTGCTCGCGCTCGGCACCGACGGATTTGGACGAAGCGACACACGTCAGGCCCTGCGCCGGTTCTTCGAAATTGATGCCGACCATCTGGCGGTCGCGACCTTGTACACGCTGCATCAGCAGGGAAGAGTCGAAGCGAGGGTCGTGTCGCAAGCCGTCAAGGATTTAGGGATACGGCCTGATGAGCAAGCGCCCTGGCAAAGATAAGGGCGTATGGGCTGGTTGATATCCTGTACTCTCCGAACGCGCACAACAGAAAGGGGAGGAACGGCACGCACATCGCTCCTGTGCTCCCGGAGTGCGCACGCGGGACCCATCGGATCGTAGAATTAAGGGAGGTGCTTCCTCCACCGGCGCAGTGGGAGCGACATGCGTCCCGTTTCAGAGAACGCACGAGCAAGCTTGGAGGGATCATTTCTTAGGCGGTGCTCGTCTGGGAAAAGCGCACGTCTCGGCGTGCGCAGGGCTGGGCGGGTCAGAATAAGCGCGCAGGAGGAGATCAATCCAGCCCCGCCCCGAAGAGACACAAGCAAGCTTGGAAGGACCATTGTAAAACGATGAAAGTAGAACTGCCATTTCTCGCGGAAGGCGTCGAAGGCGGCGACGTGGTCCAAGTCCTGGTCCAGGAAGGCGATCAGGTCACGGAGGGCCAATCGCTCATCGAGCTGGAAACCGATAAGGCAACTGTGCCGGTGCCGGCACCGGCCGCCGGGAAAATCACACGCCTGCTCGTGCGCAAAGGCGACCACCTGAAGGTCGGACAGGCGCTGGTCGAAGTGGATGGCGAAGGCCAGCCGGCCTCTCAACAGACCACAGAGACCAAGACGCCACCTGACAAGAAGCCGACGGGCGCGAAGTCTGCTGAAAAAGAGCCCACGGACAAGAAGCCCACGTCCGAGCAACCAGAGGTCGAGCCGGCCCCACAGCCGGATCCGGCCGTCGAAGCCGCGCATGCCAAGTCCGTCGAGCAGCGGGAAAAGCCGCCGGCACAGTCGAAAACAGAACAGC
>JAJFBI010000381.1 GCA_020697385.1 Microvirga sp.
CCGATACCGATGCACCTGGAGCCAAGAAAAGCAGCCGATCATAGGAGAATGCCGTGGTCCGCAAAGCCCGTATGAGACCATCTTGGAAGAAGGCCCGCAAGCGCGAGCAGAAGGCTTCAAGCTCCCGCAAGGAACGCGTGACCCAGCGCAGTTGAGCCTACATCGTTTTTCAACGGCCCGCTTTTGCGGGTCGTTTTGCGTTTGTCGGAGAAACGCTGCAAACCGACGATGGCGACGGCTTTAAAGCCAATAATGCAAAAGGCGGACGGGAGAACCGAGTGGTTCTAACAATGCGAGCGCAGGCTCCTGCTTCTTCGGCACGACGCGTAAGCTTCTCTTGATGCAAGCCCATGCAGACGGCAGTCCGCGTATCGTAATAATGTATATAGTTATCTTTTACTTAAATAATGCATCATTGTAGTGATGACATCACCGTCATAACCTTTGTGCTTCTGCACACATCAGTCATACTGCGCCTCCTTATAAGCATAAATCCGAGATCAACTCGGGCAACCTTTGGAGGACCCTTCATGCACGCTTCTTCACTCAGCTTCAGGCTCGCCGTTCTGTTCGTCATCGCCGGCATGGCCATGGGCATTGGAATGGCGATGACCCAGAACCACGCTCTGATGCCGGCCCATGCCCACCTCAACCTGCTGGGATGGGTCTCCCTGTTTCTCTTCGGCATCTACTACGAGCGCCGTCCGGCCCTCGACACCAGCCGGCTTGCGATGATCCAAGTTGGCCTGTGGTCGCTCGGCACCGTCGTGCTCACGGTCGCAGTCGCCGCCATCCATCTCGGCTATCATGCAGCCGATCCGATCGCCGCGATCGCGTCCCTGATCGTGCTCGCTGCCATGATCCAGTTCGCCTACTTCGTCTTCCGCCCGGAGCGGGATGTCGCTACCAGTCCGGCAGCTCATCTGACCCCGGCCGAATGAGATTTCACCCCAGCGCGATACGCTGTTTCGGCGCTGACTGATGGAAAGAGAAAAGCCCCGCTCAAGCGGGGCTTTTTCTTCAGAACCGTTGGCACTCCTTAGGGGACAGAGAGAAAATTCCACGCTCAAGTTATTGAAAAGGCAAACTTCTTTTCAGACACCTGTGTGGGCAAGCGTGGCTGAACTGTCGACGTTTGGCGATCCATTCAGGCACTCGCTCCTCAGGGAACTAGAATGCCTTGGGTGAGCAGCCCTGGTGCTGCCCGTCATTGCCTTCTACGTCGCTGCCAAGCGATGGCACCAGCGGGCAACTTCTTAAGGGAGAAAAGAAAGAGGACGTCATTCGGCTAACCCAAACCATCGTAAAAATGGCCAGGAACCTGCGTGATGGTTTCCATTCCATCATTCGTGTACACGAACAACCCATCGCCTACCATGCGAACCGGAAGATGGTCAGGTAGGATAGCGATATGAGAGCAGGCTGCGGGGACCAGTGCCGGGTCGTGCCGGCCAGCCTGCCAGTCTCCCGGGAGGCGGCAGCGCCCCTGACATTTGGACAGACGATGTTCTAAGGACTCGGCGCCCAGCATCTCGCCAACACGGTACGGCGACGTCCGGCGCAAGGCCTCTGCCGCTGGCGAGATGCTGCCACCCGTCCTCGGGAACGGTCAGGAAATACGCCTGCAACGCCGCATCCTGTGCGATGCCAAGGTGATTTCCGATGATCGGACACCACAACGCCCCTGGCTTCCGGAAACGGCGCCAATGCTCTGCCTCCCTCGCCGTCTTCTCATCACATCTGATCCATCCGCCAACACCTAAGGCCACTTCCTCAAGCCGCCCGCATGGTCATGCAGATGCCGTCAGCTCATGCGCGGCCCTTCGCGCCAAGCGGACGCCCATCCAGAATGCGTGCGTCCTTTTCCAACGTGCCAACGCTGCATCGCGCTCTGCTTCGCTGATCTCTCCGCAGAGAAAGGCCAGCAGAGCGGCTTTAACCTCTTCCGTGGCCTCACCCATGGCTTCGTCAAGCAAGGCTACGTCCGCATCACTCATCATCCTTGGCCCTTTCATCCGGCGGCGCCGACAACGGTGGGGTCACGGGGAGGCATTCGCGTCAGAAATTGTGATCCTTGACCTTGCCATCATTGGAAGCCGCACACTTCGAATCATCACCATCGCAAAGGAGCGAAGATATGTGCGGATGCTCGACCCATCAGTCTGGGAATGTTGGACAGACGGCGCTGCCCAAGGACGGCAGCCTGACCTTGCGCGTCGATGACATGACGTGTGGCCATTGCGCAGGAACGATCCAGAAGGCGGTCGAGTCGGCACTGCCGGGAACGCAGGTCGATGCAGACCCCGCCTCGAAGCTGGTTTCGATCCGTGGCACGGCGGATCTGGCGGCGGTGGCGGCCATCGTCACCGCGGCCGGCTACACGCCGTCGACCGCGGCGTGAATGACATCACGGCCAAGGCGGTCAGGAAGGTCGCATGCACCTCCGGACCGCCTTGTCGAAGCAGTTGGTTCGTGACACACATGCGGTTCTGACGACGGGAGTTCACCCTTGCGGCTGATGGGCCTCATTATCGCTGTCCTGCTTGCGGTCACCGCGGGAATCTTCGTGATTTCCGCGCCGGATCCGGCTGCGACGGGCGATCGGCTCACCTTGGCATCGGCCTTCGGGGAGCACATCCACGCAGACCACGTGCATGCGGACACGGCCAATGCAGACGATCTCCAGTTCCCGGGGCATGACCATGCCTCCGCCGGGAAGGACTGCGGCGATCCCGCCTCCGGCTCTCACGGCACCGGTGGAATGGCTTGCTGCGGCATGGGAGCCTGCCACGCGGTCCAGTCCCTCGCCGCTCCCATGCTTCATTCGCCTTTTGCCTCGGCCATCGTGCTTGCGGTCGCCAGCGACGAGCAGGTCAGGAGCCTCGTCCCGGGCGGCCTCGACAAGCCACCGCGAACCATCTGAGCCAAGCGCGGGCGGCTTACGCCCGCACGAACAGGCGCGTCCGCTCGAATGAGCGGATCGCGCCCGACCCGAAGCTCAAGCAGGACCTTCCCCGCCCCGCATCGGAGCACCAGGCCTGAGGCACGCGCGATCCACTCGCCAGGCCGACAGCCGGTTGGCGCCCGCGCCGCGGAAGGTCCGCCAGGGACACCATTCATGAAGCCCTTCCCCCTCGTGGCCCTCACGCTCGCCCTCGGTGCCTGCGTTCCGGCCACGCCCCCTGCCTACCTAGCGGCCCCCGCGGATCCGTCCGTCGGCACGCGTCCGCCCCGGTATGCCGCCGTGACCGCCGGCGTGCGCGCCTATGACGTCGTCGAGCCCGCCGACTGGCGCGAGCTCAACCGCCGCGTCGCGCCCGGCGCCGATCCGGAACGGGGCGACAGCGACGATGCCGCCCGACGGGGTCGATGACCCATGCGCAAGGATACGCACACGATGAACGACAATGAACATGCGGGACCGAGGCGCAGGCTGCGGCTGCTCGGAGGCGTCGCCATCAGCCTGATGCTGGGCGGCTGCGTCTCGTTCTCCGCCGACGGCGGCCTCTCGACGGCGCAGACGATCGCCTACAGCGAGCTCGGCAAAGAGGTGGTCAAAGTCTCCAACGAGGCGGAGGCGCTTGCTACCCAGCAGCAGGTCGAAGCCCTGCTCAAGCGGCCCCTGACGCCCGACAGCGCGGTCCAGATCGCCCTGCTCAAGAACCGGGGCCTGCAAGCCGAGTTCAACGATCTCGGCGTCTCGGAGGCCGATTACGTCCAGGCGACCCTGCCGCCCAACCCAACGGTGGCCCTCTCCCGTCTCGGCGGCAGCCTGGAACTGGAGATCGAGCGCCAGATCCTGATTGGGCTGTTCGAGCTGGCGACCCTTCCCGCGCGTGCCGCAATCGCCGAGCAGCGCTTCCGCGCGGCCCAGTTCCGAACCGCCGAGGCCGTCCTGCGGCTGGCTGCGGAAACCCGGCGGCAGTACTACCGCACGGTCGCCGCAAACCAGCAGGTGGCCTTCATGCAACAGGCGCTTGCGACCGCCGAGACGGCCTCGGAACTCACCAAGCAACTCGGCGAGAGCGGCGCTCTCAACAAGCTGGAACAGGCGCGTGAGCATGCCTTCTACCAGGAACTCGGGGCCCAGCT
>JAJFBI010000382.1 GCA_020697385.1 Microvirga sp.
ACCATCTCCGCCGGATGGAAAGCCATCTTAGAGCATCACCACGACCTCAGTCCCAACCTCGACGCGATCGAAGAGGTCGAGAATGTCCTCGTTGAACATCCGGATGCAGCCGTACGAGGCGAAGGTGCCGATTGAGTGGGGTCGATTGGTACCATGGATCGCATATCCCTCGCCGCCAGAGAGGGTCAGCGCACGAGGTCCCATCGGATTATCGGGCGAACCACCCGGATAAACTGGTGGCAAGCGCGGGTTATCATGCAGAACCTCTTCGGGCGGCGCCCAGGCTGGATTGACGTGCTTGCCGTCGATCTCGGCCCGCCCCTGCCACTGCTTGCCGGCCCTGCCTACGCCAACCGGGTAGCGGATCGCCCGACCCTCGTCGACGACGTAGTAGAGCTTGCGCTCTTTGGTGCGCACGACGACGGTGCCTGGCCGCTCGGGACCCTCGTAAGGCACGAGCTGGCGTGCCAGCTCGGGGTTACGCTCGGTTAGCTCGTTTGCGGAGATCTCGGGCCGGTCTGGGGCCGCCGTGAACGAGTGCGTCGTCAGTGGATCGGCGACCTCCGTGTGAACAGCCCGGCTGCAGGCGGCGAGACTCACAATTGAGAAAAGGAGACTGCGACGCGAAAGCACGATCAACCCCGAGAAGGTCCGCTTTTACCCTGAGCATTGGCGCGGGCGTATGCCGGAGTGAGGGAAAACCCTCGCCCCGCTTGGTCCGTGCGGGTGGCTTAGATGATTTGGCTTTATGGTGAAACGTTGGTTAACGGGAATGATGACGGAGCGGTAGGAACCCTCGGCGAGCTGTGCCGATTGACCCAGCGGAAGCACTCCTCGGAAGCACATGCCGATGCGCATCGCCGTTGTGGGAGCTAGCAGCGGCATCGGCCGCGAACTCGTTTTCCAGGCGAGAACGGCGGGCCATCACGCCGTCGCGGTCGGACGAAGTATCAAGTCTGAAGCGGCAGCAAGGTTGACGCGGGTCAGGGGCTCGATACTCGACCCCGGTGTGGCCGAGCGTGCCGTCGCGGGTGCCGATGCGGTCGCCTGGTGCCTCGGCGTAAGGACGCTTGGTCCCGCCTTCCTGCGCACCGTGACGGTGTTTTCCGAGGGTACCCAACGAACCATTGAAGCGATGAAAGCAGCTGGCGTGAGCCGACTCGCCGTTATCACCGGCCTCGGTGCTGGCGAAAGCCGAGGCCATGGCAACTTCTTTTACGATTGGATCGCACTACCACTCGCCCTCGGGGCAATTTACGCCGACAAGGATCGCCAGGAGGCGATCGTAAAGACCTCTGGGCTCAATTGGACCATTATTCGTCCGACGATTCTCACGAATGGGCCGCGCACGGGTCGGTACCGGGTTCTAGAAAAGCTCGAAGGAGTTCATGCAGGCAGCATCAGTAGGGCTGACTGCGCAGACTGCCTGATGCGCGCCATGGTTGAGGGTGCATGGTCCCGAGCGGCAATCACGATCACTGACGCGCACGAACACGGTGAGCCGCGACGACGGTCTCGTGCGGGCGATTAGCCGGCGCCCCGATGGTCGGGCTCGAGCAGCTGAAACGGATCATCAAGATCTGCATGTTGGACCGAGTCGACATGCAGTCGGGGCTGACGGAGATCGCGGCACCCTTGCTGAAAGCCAAAGACTGGTCCGGGTGCGCGTCCTCGATCTCTGCGCTCGAGCCATGCGTGTTCTCGTCTACTCTCAAAAAACAGACGCCCTGGACCTGCCCAAGGCAGCACGCTCATTTGACGAGCCTTACTCATTCCCAAAAGATCGTCTCGCCGTGCCCGTCCAGGTGCTGCGAAGGTCAGAAGCTGTTGGAGGAGCCAGAACCAAGCTCCTTCTCGACGGCTGCTGCAATGGCGAGGAGGTCGTGGTCTCGGCCGTTCCGCGCCAGCATCATGAAGCCCACCGGCAGGGCGGCGCCGGGAGCCGGCAAAGATATACCGGTGAGATCGAAGAAGTTACCGATCATGGTGTTGCGCAAGACCAGAAGGTTCGTGCGGAAATAGAGTTCGTCGTCCGTCAGCATCGGCGCGATGGGGGGCGGGACAATGGCCACGGTCGGGAGCGCCAGCACGTCCACTGGCGCAAGCCGCGCGTCCATCCGGCGGACGAGGTCTGCGCGACGGCGCAGCATGCGGATGTAGGTATGAGCCGGGGTCGCGACCGCTTTCGCAATACGCGCCTGCACGCGCGGATCGAACTCGGCGGCGCGTGTCGCGAGCCAACCTGAGTGGACCTCCGCCGCCTCGATGCCGGCAAGCCAAGCTGGCGCCGTGACCTCGGCGAACTCGGCCAAGAGGTCGTCAATGTCGTGGTCAACGATGCGCGCGCCCGCGGCGGACAACCGGCTGAGCGTGGTTTCGAACGCGTCCGCCACCGCCTCCTCGGTTTCCGCAAACAGCCGCCCGCGCGGCAGGCCGACGCGCACGCCCGCAAGCGGGCGCCCCGCGAGGCTGCGCGGCTCCTCGCCCGCCATGATGGCATCCGCATCCGCGCAGTCCTGAACGGTGCGCGCGAGCGGACCGATGGAGTCGAGCGAGTAGGAGAGCGGGAAAGCACCGTCGAGCGGTACGCGGTTCTGCGTCGGCTTGAACCCAACGATGCCGTTGAAAGCGGCGGGGATCCGCACCGAGCCGGCCGTGTCGGAGCCGATCGTGATCTCGCTCGTCCCCTCGCCGACCGACACCGCGCCGCCTGAGGTCGAGCCGCCCGACGCGCGGGACGGGTCGGCGGCGCTGCCCGGCGTGCCATAATGGGGATTGAGGCCGATTGCGCCGAAAGCGAACTCCACCATGTTGGTCTTGCCGATGATCACGGCGCCGGCCCGGCGCAGCCGCGCGATGACAGGCGCGTCCGCTTTGGCTGCCGGCGCGTCCCGCAGGATCGTCGAGCCGGCCGTGGTGGTCTCGCCGGCTACGTCGAAGAGGTCCTTGATCGAGACGAACGCTCCGTCGAGCGGGCCCAGCGAGACCCCGGCGTTCCGCCGCGCATCCGCCGCATCGGCCGCCGCGCGGGCCGCTTCGTGATAGAGCTTCAGAAAGACGTGCTTGCCCGAGCGCCCACCTTCGATCCGGTCGAGTGTGGCTTCGAGGCGGTCGCGGAGAGAGGTCATCGGGTCATCTCGCCAAGGAGGTTACGGGTTTGCGGCGTCGCGACGAGGATCAACGAGCCCTTCGAGGTGACACTCACGAGGGGCGATCGTCAGCACCATCCCGCCACTGTACCGGTCCGCTACCCCACATAACCAACCAACTGAACCCCCATCACCACCCGGTAGCGCGACTGTGCGACCTGTTGGCCAAAATACCGTGCGGAAGCTTCCCATGCGCTTCCCAACCGCGCTTCTCTCATGACCGCAGCTGAAATGTTCCACGGCAGGTGACAGTCAGACCCGCTGTCCAGGTTTCAGAGGTTCGCATCCCTCGCGAGCATGGAGGAAGGAGCGCTTTGACTTCGCGTAGCGCGACTGCCCGATACTTCTGCAAAGGTGTGCGGGCTCGGCTGTCTACGCGAGGCGGGTGCGCGAACGCCGCTTGACGCCGTGGCGCCCGACGCACCTTCGACCGTGACGCCATCACCCGGCTCGTCGGAGCCATCCTCCTCGAACAGAACGACGACCGGTTCGTGCGGCGCCCCCGTTACAGGGCCCAGGAAACGATCGCGCCCTCGAGGGATGATCCCTTCGTCGGCTCGCCCGCCATGACGGCCTGACCTTCCGCGTGCTCACACGCGGCGATTGCGCTCGCCTCCTCAGCTACACACATGGGACACGACCGAGACCCACCGTCAGGAGCGCAATCGGATGCGGGCACGGAGGCGCGCGTAGAGCTGCACCTCGGCCTGATGGGACAGCTCGACCACTACCCCGAAGCGCTGTCGGGTTTCGAAGCTCGCTGCCCACCTCCCTTCGCAGCGGACCACGAGATAATAGTTGTCTCCGTAAAGTTCGGTGCCGCGAGAGAAGCTGACGCTGGCGCTTTGCAGCGTGCCACGTTCGCGTTCGCGCGGCCCGGGCTCGAGGCCGCAGTTGTACCGCGCCTCAATGTCGGGGCGGCGGCCCTCCGCCTGC
>JAJFBI010000383.1 GCA_020697385.1 Microvirga sp.
GGCTCCGCCAAGATCGAGGAGCCGTTCGTTCCCGGCCACGAGTTCGGAGGCCGGCTCGTCGATGATCTGCCTGAGTTGGGGCTTGCGAGCGGCACCCTTGTGGCGGTTGATCCCAACAATGCCTGTGGCCACTGCGCGCATTGCCGCGAAGGCCATCCTAACCTTTGCCCGAGCGTCGAGTTCATCGGCGCGCCGCCCTTCGACGGGGCGATGACCGAACGCCTATGGGTGCCGAAGGGCTCGGTCGTGCCAGTGCCGGAGGCGTTCACGGCAATCGAAGCCGCTATGCTCGAGCCGCTCGGGGTCGCGATCCACGCAGTTGGACTAGCAAAGCCGCGCCTGATGGAGCGCGTCGCGCTGGTCGGCTGCGGTCCCATCGGCCTCTTGATCCTGCAGGTCCTGCGAGTCGCCGGCGCAGGCGAGATCCTAGCGGTCGATCCGCTGGTGCACCGCCGCGACGCCGCGGCCCGGCTCGGGGCAAGCCGGACCGGCGCTTCGGTTACCGAGATCCAAGATTGGACCAGCGGAGATGGTGCACCCCTCGTCGTCGAAGCCACCAACTCGCCGGAAGGCATGCACGACGCGGTGCGGGCGGCGCGGATCGGCGGGCGGGTTGTCCTCGTCGGCATTCCAGACGGTGGCACCTATACCCTGCCGGCCTCAGAAGCGAGGCGGCGCGCGCTCAAAATTAAGTTCGCCCGGCGCATGGGCGAGATCTATCCGCTAGCCATCGCGCTCGTCGCCTCCGCCAAAGTCGATGTGGCTTCCGTCGTGAGTCATACCTTCCCGCTCGAGGAGACGCCCGAAGCCTTCCGGCTTCATGCGGAGGATGCGCCGGGCATGCTGAAGTCTATGATCCTGCCAAACAGGCAAGCCGGCGGCCTCGCCTGACGCGGCCTGCGTCGTCAGCCGCCGCGCTTCAGTGCCAGCCAGCCCGGTCGATCGCTCGATGGGAATCGTAGCGCGCCCGCTTTGCCGCGAGCGCCTCGGCGAGCTCTTCGGAGGGGCTCACGATCTCTACCTCCACGTCTCTCGATACGAGCGGAAGCCCGAGCGCCTGCCGCGCAAGGCGCGCCGCGCCAAGCGCAGGGCCGACTGCCGCGTTGGTCGAGACCGAGAGCGGCACCCCGACAGCGCTTGCGATGAGCCGCGCCCACAAGCGGCTGCGCGCGCCGCCTCCGATCAGCTGCACCTCCTCGATCGCGGCACCGGTCGACACGAGGGCCTGGTGGCAGTCAGCGAATGCAAGCGCCACCCCTTCTAAGACGGCGTGGACGAGGTCTTCCCGGCGGGTCGAGAGGGTCAGGCCCGAGAAGGTCGCGGTGAGATGGGGCTCGTTGTGCGGGGTGCGCTCCCCCGAAAGATAGGGTGTGAAGACCGGCGTGGTCGCGACCGAGCAGTTGGCGGCCTCAACCGCGGCGATCAACCGAGCAACCTCGGGCTCGCCAAGAACCCCGGCCATCCAGGCAAGCGCGCTGGCAGCGCTTAGAATGCAGCCCTGCTGGCAGTAGAGCGCCGGAAGCGCATGACGGTGGGTATGCATACCGCTACATCGCGATGGCAGAAAGCGATCATTGGCGAGGAAATAGACCCCCGAGGTGCCGAGGCTGATGAAGGCCTGGCCCGGCCGGACCACGCCCGCGCCGACGCCGCCGCACATGTTGTCGCCAGCTCCCCCAATTATCGGCGTGTCGGGGGGCAACGCCCAGCGGTCAGCGGCCTCGCGCCGCAGGGCACCGACTATCTCCGCGCTCTCGACGAGACGCGGCACGCGGCTCTCATCAATGCCGGCGCATTTGAGGATAGGGGAGCTCCAGAAGCCGCCAAGCGTATCCATCAGAAGCGTCGCGCTGGCGTCTGCTCGATCGCACGCGATCTCGCCCGTGAGCCGCAGGCGCACAAAATCCTTCGGCATCACGACATGGCGCGTACGCTCGAGAATATGAGGTTCGTGCTTTGCGAGCCAACGCAGCTTGGAGGCCGGGAAGCCAGGCATCGCGCGCGCGCCCGTCAATCCAGCGAAATCCTCGAACGCGGCCTCGATCTCCGCACCTTCGTCCTCAGCGCGTCCGTCGTTCCAGAGTATTGCCGGCCGTAAAGCGCGGCCGCTCGCCTCCAGGAGCGTGACACCGAGCATCTGACCGGAGAGCCCGATCGCCCGCACTCCACAAATCAGCTCAGGTTGCGCGGAGGCGAGGATGTCGAGCACGGCCTGTGTCGCGATCCACCAATTCTCGGGATCCTGCTCCGACCAGAGCGGCCGTGGCCTCAGGATGATGAGCGGCGCGCTCGCTTCGGCGGCGACGCGGTCGCGCTCATCAATGAGTACCGCCTTTACAGCTGAGGTGCCGAGATCGATACCAAGAAAGAGACCCATCTTGTGGCTCACTCAGACCCATCGCGCCACTGGTTGTAAAGAGGCCCGATGTTTCAGGCCACGCAGATCGGAGGCGCTGGGTCTCTTCAGTGTCTTGGTAAGGCTCAAGAAGCTGCGTCTTCCAATCCGCCCATTCCGGAGGGCCTCGGCCTTGGTCACCGGCATGGTGGCGACGAGGCCTGTCGCCCATCTATGTTGGTCGATCACGAGCGTCCTCCAATCCGCCAAAATGGGCTTTCACGCGATCGCAGACTCTCGCCACAGGCGATCCGCGGCACCGTTGCCGGCACAGCACTGTGTCCTGTCGTGCTCCGATGAACTAGTCTCCCCTTCCTGAAGGTCGGCGGTCCAGCGAGTGCTGTCGGGCCTTCTTTGCACGCCCGACAGCGCTTAGCGCCCAAGAGGAGACCTCCCCATCGCTGAGGGTCGTTCGACGAAGTTGGATCGGAGGAGCCTGCCCGCGCAGAGCGGGCGCGTTCCGCGCCCAGCCATTTGTCAGTTGCAATGCGCCGAGAAGCCTGGCCGCCAACGTCATAGCCGAGCACCTGACTGACCTTTCGCAGCTGCTACGCGGGGTCGGAGCGCGCGAGGAAGCCTCCCCGCTTCCGCATGGCCGAGGAGACGAGGCGAAGAACGGCGGCGGTCCGGACCAGCGTCAGGCTCTCGGGCGGAAGCCTCGCGACATCTACATCCCGGATGCGATCGACGTGAAGACGAGAAACTTCCGGTGAGGCCGTATGCCAGAGCCAGATCGCACGGCGAGCCCGCTCCGAGATGACCCTTGTCAACATCCTCGAGCGCCGCCTGTATTCGTCAGGCGCGGCTTAGCGACGCTGCTCTTCAAGCCCTCCGCCCTCCTGAACGGACGTTGCAGAAGGCATATGCGATCGCAGGGCGAACGCCGTGGGGACATGCGGCGGGGATCCTCGCGGGGATTGCGCCTTGAAGCAGCGATAGGCGGCACCGCAGGTTGACAGATCTTAACCCTCGGTCTCAGTCTGCCTTTGTGGGGGGTGTGCCGAAAGGATTGGCCGCCGTGGAGCTATTCGATCACATCCTGAATTGGAAGCTCAAGGAGGGCTCGCATCCGTTCCCGGGCAAAGACGGCGGGACATGCATCAATGAGGCCGCGATCGTTGCCGCCGGGTTCCCGTATCAGCGCGTTAGCCAGGTCGAGCACATGCCCGAGTGCTTTTCCCGCCCGATCTGCAAGCTCGCTATGCAGCTGAACGACAATTCGAATGACACCGAACGACAGCGCCTTCTTCCGTACGTGACGCGGCTGGCTTGCGCCGACACGCCGGCCATCGAGGCGAAGCGCGCCGCCTTCATCAAATCCAAGAACGTCACGGCTTACTCGTTCGAGCACGGTCTGAAAGTGCTTGAGGAAGCGCTTGCGATCGGACGCCAGGCTGACGCGCCCGCAACGGAGAACGTCAGGACACGATTCGAAGGGGTCCAGACGAGTGCGCCGACGCTGAGCTCGGTTCCGGACAGCCCGGTGTTCGCGAAGATCAAGAGCTGGTTCGAGCGGAAGACGCAGACCGAGCCTTCGTGAGATCGTCGGAGGCTAGCACGCTTAGCTACACCTCATCATGGCGCTCGTAGAAGCAATGCGCGTCTCCGCACTCACGCTCGCACTGTTCGTCGCCGCAGGCGAGGCCCTCGGTGCTGCCACGATCGAGTCCATCGGGGCTGAAAAGTGTG
>JAJFBI010000384.1 GCA_020697385.1 Microvirga sp.
ATTCAAGATATTCTTGTAACCTATTGACTAGCCGGCCTTCAATTCTGCAACCGGCTGGACCATGGCAAACCGTTGCCGGAAGTCCTGATCGGCTGGCGGAAGTGGGCCTTGATCATTCTGTGCGTGGTTGTCGATCCACCCCTCGGCGGCCGGGAGCAGGGTCTTGTAGATCGTTCCGCAGAGCCCGCGGGCGGCCGCCCCGGCCCAGGGGTCCGGGAGAAGCTCCTGGGGAAGCAATGGGTCCTTCAGAACGGCCCGGCGATAATCATGGATCAGGAGGATGCGGACCAGCAGGGCGTCGAGGCTGCCGAACCGGGCACCTCCCTCAAGCGCCGCGAGGGTTTCTGCATAGGTGTCGATGAAGCGCCGGTAGCGGCCCTCGATGCTCTCCAGGGGCCAGGCCCGCTCGGCCAGCCGCCGGGCGGTCGCGAGATCGGCGGGAGCGGCCGAGAGACGAAGGGCGCCCTCCGTTTGATTGGAGGATGCCGTCGCAGCGATGAGGAGGTCCGGCCCAAGAACCCCATAGCCGATCCCGGTCAGCCCGGTGCGGAGTGCGCTCCGGTCTTGCCCGTTGTCGAGGAGCAGCAGGTCGAAAGAGCCGCGCCACTCCTGCGGCGGCTCGGCATAGATCCGCTGTGTCGCCTGGGCGAAGGCCTCCTGCCCCTGGGGTGTGAGCCGGTAATAGCTGTTGCGACCGACCTTCCAGCGCTCGAACCATCCGTCCGATACAAGGCGGGACAAGGCCGTCCTGACCAGGGTGTCGCTGATGCGGAACGCCCGCATGATCTCGTGCAGCGAGGACAAGGACAGGCCCCCGCCCCGCGGCACAACCGCGTCCCCGAAGACCGTCACGATCAGCGAACCCGCCCGGATCGGGGTTCGCTCGTGGAACCGGTCCAGAAGGGTTTCGACAAACGCGGCCATTCACGCCAACTCCGCTGCTTCAAGATCCGACGGTCATCGCCCCGAGGGTCCATCGTGCCCTAACCTATTCATGCTTCCCCTGTCCCTGTCGACTCCGGAGTCCCGGAGTTGAGATACCAAAATTTCTTGACTAACCGACCGGTCGGTCAATAATGCGGACACAGGTGCAGCTCCATTTGAGCCGACGCTGCCGCCCCATTCATTGAGGTGACCAGATGAGACTTGAGAGATTCTTCCGCGAACGTTGGATGTCCCCGGGCCAAGAGCTGGCGGAGGTTCGCAGCGCGGTGACCGGCGATGTGGTCGCCGAGGTCGCCAGCGGTGGTTTCGACATAGGCGAGGTGCTGGCCTATGCCCGGCAGGTCGGCGGTCCCAATCTGCGGCGGCTGACCTTCCATCAGCGTGCAGAGCTTCTGAAACGTCTTGCCATTCATCTGTCAGAGCGCAAGGAGCAGCTCTACAAGATCTCCTATCAGACAGGCACCACGCGCTCCGACAACTTCATCGACGTGGATGGCGGCATCGGCACCCTCTTCGTCTATGCTTCCAAGGGCCGTCGGGAACTGCCCAACACCACCTTCCTTCTGGACGGTGCCGTCGAGCCGCTCTCCAAGGGAGGCAGCTTCGTCGGACAGCATGTGATGGCGCCGATGCACGGTGTCGCCGTCCACATCAACGCCTTCAACTTCCCCTGCTGGGGCATGCTGGAAAAGCTTGCGCCGGCGATCCTGGCCGGCGTCCCGGTGGTCACGAAGCCGGCGACGATCACCTCCTATGTGGCGCATGCCCTGGTGCGCATGATCGCGGAATCCCGCATCCTTCCCGAAGGCGCGCTCCAGTGCATCATCGGCTCCACGGGCGATCTCTTCGATCACCTCACCTGCCAGGACGTCGTCTCCTTCACCGGTTCGGCGGACACGGCCCAGAAGCTGCAGCGGCATCCCGTCATCGCCAGGGAATCCGTCCGCTTCATTGCGGAACGCGACTCGCTCAACGCCGCGATCCTAGCGCCCGATGCAGGGCCAGGCACGCCGGAATTCGACCTCTTCATCAAGGAGGTCGCGAAGGAAATGACGGTCAAGGCCGGGCAGAAATGCACCGCCATCCGCCGTGCGATCGCACCAAACTATCATATGCCTGCCGTCATCGAGGCCTTGCGCGAACGGCTCTCGAAGATCACGGTGGGCAACCCGGAACTCGACAATGTCCGCATGGGCCCGGTCGTCGGCCTCGGCCAGCGCCGGGACGTGCTGGCGCAGGTGGCGAAGCTGCGGAGTGAAGCCGACATCGTGGTCGGCGATCCGGAGAACTTCACGGTCGAGGGCGCGGACCGCGAGCGCGGCGCCTTCATCCCGCCCCTGCTGCTCCACTGCCCGGACCCGATCCGCGCCACCAACGTGCACAGCGTCGAAGCTTTTGGCCCGGTCTGCACCGTCATGGGCTATGACGGGCTCGATCAGGGCATTGCGCTTGCCAATCGGGGTGACGGAAGCCTTGTTGCCTCGGTCTATACCTATGATCCTGCAGTGGCATCCGACCTCGTCTTCGGCATCGGTGCCTTCCATGGCCGCCTCGTGCTGATCGACCGGGATTGCGCCAAGGAGCAGACCGGTCACGGCTCGCCCATGCCGCACATGGTCCATGGTGGACCGGGGCGTGCCGGCGGTGGCGAGGAGCTCGGCGGCATGCGCGGCGTGCACCATTACATGCAGCGCACGGCCCTGCAGGGCTCTCCCGCCATGCTGTCGCGCGTGACGCAGAGCTGGATCAAGGGTGCTCCGATGGTTCAGGAAGGACGCCACCCCTTCCGCTACCACTTCGAGGATCTCGCCATCGGCCAGACCTTCATCTCGAAGGAGCGGACGATCACCCTCGAGGACATTGAGCATTTCGCCGAGTTCACCGGCGATACCTTCTATGCCCATATGAGCGAAGAGGCCACGAAGGACCATCCGTTCTTCCCCGGCCGGGTTGCTCACGGCTATCTGCTGCTGTCCTTTGCAGCCGGACTTTTCGTCGATCCGGATCTGGGGCCGGTCCTGGCCAATTACGGGCTCGATTCCTTGCGGTTCATCAAGCCCGTGCAACCGGGCGAGACCATCAAGGTTCGCCTCACGGCGAAATCCAAGTCGCCACGCAACGAGCAGTATGGAGAGGTGCGCTGGGATGTGGAGATCACCACCGACAAGGGCGAGACGGTCGCAACCTACGACCTCCTCACCATGAACGCGGTGCGTCCGTGATGGAAGAACTCTGGCAGCTCCTACCAGTTGCTTTGAGATAAGACTGGTATCCGCCGCTGCGCCACGGCTGATAGCGGATATCAAAAGAGGAATATTTGGGGAATCAATGTCCACCTTCGATCAAGCCACCGCCGAGCGGATGCTCAGCGACGTCTTCGCGCCCTGGATCCAGGCTCTCGAACTTTCCGTCGAGAACCTCAGCGGCGAAGGTGCCGTCTTGCGCATGCCGTTCTCGGAGAGGCTCTGCCGGGACAATGGCGTGATCTGCGGGCAGGCGCTCATGAGCCTAGCCGACACCGCTATGGTGTTTGCCGTCTCCTCCGCTGGAGGTGCGTATCGCCCCATGACCACGGTGGACCAGACGATGCATTTCCTGCGGCCCGCCGCGAGCGCCGATGTGCTGGCGGATGCGAAGGTCGTACGCCTCGGGCGAACCATGGCGTTCGGCAGCGTGACGCTTACGACCGTGGGCGACGATCGCCCCGTAGCGATCGCGCAGCTCGCCTACGCGCTGCTGCCCGAGAGCAAATAAAACCAGTCGCGTGTCTCAGAACGGCAGCGCCACGCTGGTCTTGATTTCCTTCAGGATCACGTTGGTACGCACATGCCGGATGCCGGGCAGCCGGAACATAAATTCGTCCAGGAACGCGTTGTAGGCCTTCATGTCCCGCACTACGACGCGCAGGTGGTAATCGGCGTCGCCCGTCGTGGCGAAGCATTCCAGCACTTCTGCCCGTGCTGTTACACGTGAGACAAATTCGTCGACGAATTTCGCGTCGTGTCGCTCCAGCGAGACGTGCAGGATCGCCGATGTGGTGAACCCCGCCTTTTCCCGATCCACCAGGGCCGAGTAGCCAACGATCACGCCGGCTTCTTCGAGCACACGGACACGCCGCCAGCATGCTGAGGTGGACAT
>JAJFBI010000385.1 GCA_020697385.1 Microvirga sp.
CTCTCCATGACGACGATCGCGGCGCTCTTCGTGATCCAGTTCATCTACGGCTGGAACCAGTATCTCTGGCCGTTGCTGATCACCACCAAGAGCTCGATGCAGACCATCGTCATCGGCATCAAGATGATGATCACCACCACGGATGCCTTGACCGAGTGGAATGTTGCGATGACCACCGCCGTGCTGGCCATGCTGCCGCCGGTGCTCGTGGTGATCTTCATGCAGAGGCTCTTCGTGAAGGGTCTCGTCGAAACGGAGAAGTGACGCGCCGATGCGCTCGGCCTTCGCGGTTGAAGAACCGTGAAGGCTCCTTCTCAAAAAGCTTGAACGAATTTCACCCGACGCCTTGAGCGGAGCGGGTCACGATTAAAGGAAGAGTACGATGGCAGGGGTGACGCTGGATACTGTCAGGAAGATCTACGCGGGCAATGTGGAGGCTGTGAAGGGCGTGTCGCTCGGCATCGAGGACGGTTCCTTCTGCGTGCTCGTCGGCCCGTCGGGCTGCGGCAAGTCCACGCTGCTGCGCATGATCGCCGGCCTTGAGACGATCTCCGGCGGCGAGGTCAAGATCGGCGACCGGGTGGTGAACCAGGTCGAGCCCGCCGACCGCGACATCGCCATGGTGTTCCAGAACTATGCGTCCTCGCCATCGAGCCGTTCCTCGCCCGCAAGCCGCGCCAGCTCTCCGGCGGCCAGCGCCAGCGCGTCGCCATGGGCCGCGCCATCGTGCGCAAACCCCAAGTGTTCCTCTTCGACGAGCCGCTCTCCAACCTCGACGCCAAGTTGCGCGTGCAGATGCGCGTCGAGATCAAGCGCCTGCAGCGGGCGCTCGGCGTGACGTCGATCTACGTGACGCACGATCAGGTCGAGGCGATGACGCTCTCGGACCAGCTCGTGGTGATGTCCGGCGGCCAGATCGAGCAGGTCGGCACGCCGGCCGAGGTGTACCGCCGTCCCGAGACCCGGTTCGTCGCCACCTTCATCGGCTCCCCGCCCATGAACATCCTGCCCGGAACCGTGGAAGGCCCCGGCCGCGTCTCCGTGGGCGGCCAGTCGATCGCCGTCACGGACATGCGCGAGGGCCTCACGCCGGGCTCCGCGATTGAGGTCGGCCTAAGGCCCGAGGACGTTCAGGCAGGCAGCACCGGGACGAGCTCGCTGTCCATGGACGTGGACTTCGTCGAGGAGCTCGGCGCCACCCAGCTCTTCCACGGCAAGGTGGCCGGCGCGGAGTTCATCGTGCAGGCCTCCACCGGCCAGCTTCCGGCGGATACCCGCAACCTCACGCTTGCGGTCGACCCGGCCAACGTCCATCTCTTCGACCCGCAGACCACGAAGCGTTTGGGTCGGGTGTAATCCCGGTCGGCACGAAGCTTGGCCTCGAAGCGTTTCACGGCCCTGGAGTGATCCAGGGCCTTTTTGTTGCGCTCTGGCTGCGACCACGCCGGCTGTGTGCCTGTAGCTCCGATCGATAGGGCAGAGCGCCTGATAGGATCGGGATGGCCCAGGCGAACCCGGCACCGTCATCCCGGGGCGGTGCAGCAGAGCCCGGGATCCATAGCCGCCAACGAGGCAGATCAAGGCGTGACGCCAATCGCCCTCTTCTGAGACGTCGTGGTTATGGTTCCCCGCCTGCGCGGGGATGACAGCGGTGAGGATCCTGCACCCGATCCCGGATCGGCTGAGCCGCCCGGGATGCCTCGCGAAACATCGCCGTGAAGGGATGGTTGCACAGGGCTAGAACCCCCGGTATCCCTTTTGCATCAACGTGAGGAACAGCGATGACGGTCAAGCTCGACGGAGCCACTCTCGGCATTCAGGACGTGGTGCGCGTGGCGCGCCGCGATGCTCAAGGGGCCTATGCTCAGGCAGCCTTGGCTCAGGAAGCCCGCGAGAGGATCGCTGCGACGCGGGACTACATCGACCGCACCTGGATGCATGACGACGCGCCGCTCATGTATGCCTTCAACACCGGCGTCGGCCTGTTCAAGGACCAGCGCGTCCTCATCAGCGACATGGCGGCCTACCAGCGCAAGACTGTCTATGCCCACGCCACCGGCGTTGGCGAGCCCTTCGCCGAAGACGTGACACGCGCCATGATGCTCCTGCGCGCCAACGCCTTCGCGTCGAATTATTCCGGCCCGCAGGTCGAACTGGTCGAGCGCCTCATCGCCTTCCTCAATGCGGGCCTGCATCCGGTGATCCCGCAGAAAGGCTCTGTCGGTGCCTCGGGCGATCTCGCGCCGCTGGCGCACATGGCGGGCGCCGTCTGCGGTTTCGACGAAGCCGATATGGTCTATCAGGGCCGCGTCATGCCCGCGCGCGACGCCATTCGCCTCGCGGGCTTCGATCCCGATTTCGAGCTCGGGGCCAAGGATGCGTCCGCCCTCATCAACGGCTCGACCACATCGCTCGCGCTCGGTGCTCTCGCAACCCACGATGCGCGCCGCCTGCTGAAGCATGCCGACATCGCCATGTGCCTGTCGCTGGAGGCCATGCGCGGCGAGCTGGCGGCCTTCGATCCGCGCGTGCACAAGGCACGTCCGCATCCGGGCCAGGCCAAGGTTGCGCGCAACCTGCTGCGCATTCTGGATGGCACGAAGCGCTGCTCGCAATCAGCGCGCGACATCGTCTTCCCCGACGAGCCGCGCCAGCCCGGCCAGCCTGCATCGCCCCGCGTGCAGGACGTCTACTCCCTGCGCTGCACGCCGCAGGTCCACGGTCCTGTCATCGAGGCGCTGGAATATGTGGAGCGCATCATCGGCACGGAGATGAACTCCGCCACCGACAACCCGCTCATCTTCGACGACGGGCAGGGCGGCTACGTGTCAATTTCGGGCGGCCACTTCCACGGGCAGTACATGGCGCAGGCGATGGATTTTCTCGCTATCGCTATGGCCGACCTCGGCACCATCTCCGAGCGGCGGCTTGCACGCCTCATCGATCCCACCATGTCCTACGGTCTGCCGCGCAACCTGCTCGCGGGCAAGCGCGGGCTCAACACGGGCTTCGCCACCGTGCAGTGCTCCATGTCGGCGTTGGTGATGGAAAACCGCGGTCTCGCGACGCCGGGCTCGGTGGATTCGATTCCCGGCAAGTCCAACGCCGAGGATCACATCTCCAACTCCACCTGGTGCGGGCGCAAGGCACGCATCATCGTGGAGAACGTGGAGCAGATCGTGGCGGGCGAGCTCCTGATGGCAGCCCAGGCCCTGACGCTGGTCGAACCGCTCGCGGGCGATTATCCGCTGGGCAAGGGCTCGCGCGCCGCCATGGAGGCGATCCGCGCCGTCATTCCGCCGGCGCTCGACGGCGACCGCTGGTACGCCACCGAGATGCGGCAAGCCCTCGACCTCGTGCGCTCCGGCGCCGTTGTCGAGGCAGTTGAGAGCGTCATCGGCGAACTGGAGTAAAACTTCAGGGCCCGGTGCTTCCGGGCCCTGAACGTTTAGCGTCTGGTTCAATCAGCGGCAACGGCGGACGTTGCGCACGACGACGGACCCGTTCGGGCGATAGACCCTCTCCTGCACCCAGCGGCAGCGATTCGGACCAGCCCACCCTGGCCTTACGCCGCACTGCCGCACAGTACGATAGACCACGCGCCCGTTGGGACGTACGGTGCGCACGCGCCGCGTTACGCAGGCCACATTGTCCACAAGCGACGGCGCCTGGATCTGCTCAGGGCTGAAACGCGCATGAGCCTCCTGCGGGACGGCGAAGAAGCCGGCACCGAAAGCGAGGGCGAAAGCGGGAAGAACGATGGATCGCATGGTCCATTCCTTATGGTTCGAGGAGGGGCTGACGACAACGGCAGGTCTATGCCATGGTTCCTGAAGCCGGAATGAACCCCATGTTGTCACGCGTTACGATTCGCCCCGTTGAGATCTCGGATGGCGCCGAGCTAGTGAATGCCAATCTCGCCAGCATTGGCCTGCACGAGCCCTGGGTATCGCCCTGCCGGGATCATGCGAGCTTTCTCGGCTATCTCGCTCGCTGCGACGGTGAGCGCTCCATCGGCTTCATCGCCCGTGAGCGGGAAAGCGGGCGCATCGTCGGCGTTGTAAACCTGAGCGAGATCGTGCGCGGCTACTTTCAGAGCGCCTATATGGGCTATTACGGCATGGCCGGCATGAACGGGCGCGGGCTGATGAAGGAGGCGGTGAGCCTCGTAGTTACGCACGCCTTCCACGACCTCAGGCTGCACCGGGTGGAGGCCAACATCCAGCCCGCCAACCAGCCCTCCCGTGCTCTCATCCAGCGGCTCGGATTCCGCCAGGAGGGTTTTTCACCGCGCTATCTAAAGATCAACGGCGAGTGGCGCGATCACGAGCGCTGGGCGGTGCTGGCGGACGAGTGGAAAGGGCGATGAGCTTCAGGCGACGGAGCCGAGCTTCTTCTGCAGGAAGAAGCGGCTGAACCCCGGGGGATAATCCTCGAGCTCGCCGAAGACCGTGTATCCAAGGCGCCGGTAGAGGGCGAGGGCCTGCGGGTTCATCGTGTCGAGCCAGGCCGCATG
>JAJFBI010000386.1 GCA_020697385.1 Microvirga sp.
GATGGCAGCACAGAGGCTGCACCACATATAGACTGAAATGGTGACCGCTTTGGTGCCGATACCGGCATAAGCGCTCGATCGGTTATTGGCCCCGATAGCTTCGATGAAGAGTCCAAGCGCCGTGTACCGGACCACAAGATGAGTGATGAGGAGCATGACGAGGGCAATGACCACCGGCATCGGCAGCATCAGGAAGGATCCGCCGCCGATCACAGCGAAACCTTCGCTCACGAAGGTGATGATCTGACCTTCCGTGATGAGCTGCGCGAAGCCGCGCCCGGCCACCATCAGAATCAGGGTTGCCACGAACGGCTGGATTTCAAGGACGGCGACGAGGATCCCGTTCCACAGGCCGCAGAGAAGACCGACACCGGCAGCCGCTGCAAAGGCGACGGGAAGCGGATAACCCTGCGCGGTCAGAGTCGCAGCCATAGCGCCTGCAATTGCCATGACGGCCCCAACCGAGAGATCGATCCCTCGGGTGGCAATGACGAGCGTCATGCCCAATGCGAGAATAGCCACAGGTGCGCCCCTGTTCAGCACGTCGACGAGACTGCCGAAAAGGCGCCCATCCTGCAGCCGCAGGGCGAAGAAATCGCGGAAGACGAGCCAGTTAACGAGAAAGACAATTAAGAGTGCTGCAACCTGCGGCAGCCCCTTGGGTAAGGTACGGGGAGAAATGGCCTGAATCATGCCGCTCATTCAATGGCTCGCAATGGTTGTCATGATGGTATCGGCGCTCACCTCGTCTCCGGAGAGTTCGCGCACGTGCCTGCGGTCGCGCAGCACGACCACGCGGTCGCTGTAGGAGGCGATTTCTTCAAGTTCCGAGGAGATCACAAGGAGCGCAAGACCGTCTTCGCACAGCCGCTCGATCAGGCGGATGATCTCGGCATGAGCTCCCACATCGATGCCGCGCGTCGGCTCGTCGAGGATCAGAAAGCGGGGCTCGGTGGCAAGCCAGCGGGCGAGCAGCGCCTTCTGCTGGTTGCCGCCGGAGAGAAGGCCGATCGGCTTCTCCGCATCCGGGGTGCGGATATCGAGGAGCTTGATGAAGCGGTTTGCGATCTCATCCTGCTTGGCTCGCGGGATCTTGTGCAGCCAGCCGCGCTGCGCCTGCAGCGCCAGAATGATGTTCTCACGGATCGACAGCTCTGCGACGATGCCTTCCGTCTTGCGGTCTTCAGGTGTGAAACCGAAGCGCAATCGCGCAGCATCGCGCGGGGAGGCAAGCCGAACAGCCTTGCCGTCGACAAAGGCCTGACCGCTGTCGGCCCGCTCGATCCCGAAAGCCAGCTTGGCGGTCTCGGTCCGCCCGGAGCCGAGAAGGCCGGCCAGTCCCACCACCTCGCCGGGACGGAGCGCCAGATCGAATGGCTCCATCAGGCGGCTCTTGCCGTAATTCTTGAAAGCCACCAGCGGCTCTCCCGAAACGGCAGGTCGCTGGTTGCGATGCAGGGCCTCTGCGGCGAGTTCACGCCCCAGCATCATGGACACGAGTTCGATCCGCGGCAGCTCGGCGCTCGGGCGTGACCCGACGAGCCGACCATTGCGAAGGACTGTGATGCGGTCGCAGACGGCATAGACCTGATCGAGGAAATGCGTAACGAACACGATGCCGATGCCGCGGCTCTTCAGCCCCTTCAGGATCCCGAAGAGTGTCTCGACCTCCTGAGCATCGAGACTTGCCGTCGGCTCGTCCAAGATCAGCACCTTGGCCGAGAGATCGACAGCGCGGGCAATCGCGACAATCTGCTGAATGGCGACCGAATAGCTGCTCAAGGGATTTGCGACATCGATATCGAGGCCATAGCCTGTGAGCAGTTCGGCGGCGCGGCGGCGCATCTCGCCGGTGCGCACGAGGCCGAAGCGGTGCGGCTGACGGCCGATGAAGAGGTTTTCCGCCACGGAGAGGTTCGGCAGAAGATTGACCTCCTGATAAACCGTACCGATTCCTAACGAGAGCGCATCGGCCGGGTCGCGGGCTGACACCTCTCTGCCCTCGAGCCGGATGGTGCCGGCATCGCGCCTGAACACGCCCGTTAGCACCTTGATCAGGGTCGATTTGCCAGCCCCATTCTCCCCGAGCAGGCCGTGGATCTCTCCCGCATGGAGAGTGAAATCGACTTGATCGAGGGCCTGCACTCCTGGAAAGCCCTTGGTGAGACCTCGGATCTCAAGGAGCTGAGGCTGCTCTGTCACTGGCTGCATCACATCCTCGTCCGCCATGCGCAAAACCGCCGGAGCCCGGCGCATTCAAGCTGGCAGCAGGCAGAGCCCGCCCGCTGCCAGATTTGCTTTATGATCTTAGTAGAGATCCTTGCGCTTGTCGTACTCGGCCTTCGCCGTCTCGGGCGTGTAGACCTTGGATTCCGTCTGGATCCACTTCGGCGGCTGCTTACCGTCCTTCTTGAAGGCCATCAGGGCATCGAAAGCCGGCCCCGCCATGTTGGGGGTCAGCTCCACGGTCACATTGGCCTCACCGTCGGCCATGGCCTTGAAGATGTCAGGCACGGCATCGATGGACACGATCTTGATATCCTTGCCGGGCTTCAGGCCCGCTTCCTTGATGGCCTGAATGGCGCCGATCGCCATGTCGTCATTATGCGCATAGACGGCGCAGATATTCTTGCCGCCACCCTCGGCTTTGATGAAGCTTTCCATGACTTCCTTGCCCTTGGTGCGGGTGAAGTCGCCGGACTGGGTGCGGACGATCTTCATGCCGGGATTGGCGGCAATGACCTGATCGAAACCCTTCTTGCGGTTGATCGCCGGGCTCGATCCGACCGTGCCCTGCAGTTCCACCACATTGCACTTGCCGCCGGTTTCCTTGGCCAGCCACTCGCCGGCCACTTTGCCTTCGTACACGGTGTCGGAAGTCACGGCCGTGAGATAGAGCGAATCATCCTTGGTCTCGATGGAGCGGTCGAGCAGGACAACAGGGATCTTGGCGTCCTTGGCCTCTTTGAGAACGGCGTCCCAGCCCGTCGACACGACCGGCGCAATGAAGATGCCGTCGACGCCCTGCGCGATGAAGGACCGACCCGCGCGGATCTGGTTTTCCTGCTTCTGCTGCGCATCGGAGATTTTCAGGTCGACACCCCGCTTCTCGGCTTCGATCTTGGAAACCTTCGTCTCGGCAGCGCGCCAGCCGGATTCCGACCCGACCTGCGAGAATCCGATGGTCAGTTTGGACTGGGCGTAGGCGGCGCCTGAGGACAGCATCAGTGCAGCCATGCCGATTGTCGTCAAAAGATGACGGGCCTTCATGCGTTCTCTCCCTCAATTTGTCGTTGCTCTTCGACTTTAGCAGCCTTAACAGCTGCCTATTAGTAGTATTATATGAATTGAACAGAGCGCCTATACAACGAAAGTCGTGGATCATGGCTCCGCACGGTTCGGCGCACCAGTTGGTCAAAGGCAAGCACGATGAGCGAAGACAAGAAACGCCCTCTCCGCAGTCAGGCTTGGTTTGGGCGTCAGGACAAGATGGGATTTTATTACCGCTCATTCCTCAAGAACAGCGGTTTTCCCCAGGACCAGTTCGACGACCGTCCAGTTATCGGCATCTGCAACACCTGGTCCGAGCTCACCCCCTGCAACGCCCACTTCCGCACGATCGCTGAGCACGTGAAGTATGGCGTGCTCGATGCCGGCGGCTTTCCGCTCGAGTTCCCCGTCTCCTCGCTCGGCGAGGTGACCATGCGCCCCACCGCCATGCTGTTCCGCAACCTTGCGGCCATGGACGTGGAGGAGGCGATCCGCGCCCACCCGCTCGACGGCGTCGTCCTGCTCATGGGCTGCGACAAGACCACTCCTGCCCTGCTCATGGGCGCGGCCTCCGCGGATCTGCCCACCATCGGCGTTTCGGGCGGCCCGCAGCTGCGCGGCGTCTATCGCGGCAAATACATCGGCTCCGGTACTAACATTATCTCCATGAGCGAGCAGCTGCGCGCCGGCGAGGTCACTCTGGAGGAGTTCCATGAAGCGGAAGCTGGCATGAACCGCTCGGCCGGCCACTGCATGACCATGGGCACTGGCTCCACCATGGCGTCCATGGTGGAGG